>NZ_JBEYXN010000008.1:0-277390 GCF_040704625.1 Streptomyces sp. NPDC046866 | reverse complement strand
TCGGGAAGCGTTCGAACTTGCCGCTCATCAGCCAATCGACCATCGAAAAGCAGCAGTTGGCGAAGGTGATGGTGGAGCCGACGGCGGGCGGGGCGGCCGGGCCCGGTCAGGGGGCCAGGAGCTCCGCCAGGATGGCCGCGTGGCTGGCGGCGGGGTCCTTGACCGCGGTCAGCAGCGTCACCGGCCCGCCCGCGGCCAGCCCCCGCAACCGCTCCAACTCGGCGGCAGCCTCCGGCTCCGCCAGCTCCGCCTCGTACCGCTCCCGGAACTCCTCCGCGGAGCCGCCCCCGTGGAACCACTTGCGCAGCTCCCCGGACGGGGTCACCGCCTTGGGCCACTCGTCCACCCCGGCCGCCTCCTTGGCCAGACCCCGCGGCCACAGCCGGTCCACCAGCACCCGCACCCCGTCCGCCCCCGGCTGCGGCGGATCGTAGACCCGCCGCAGCCGGATCCCGCCCGCCGCCTTCGCCGTCCTCGCCGCCATCGTCAGCCGCCTCCTCCGAGCCCTTTGGCCTCGTCCCACACCACGGGGTCCAGCACACCCAGCCGGGTACGGAACTCCCACACCCACACCTCCGCCGGCCGGTCGGCCTCCAGGAACCCCACCCGCCCCGGCCTCACCCCCACCGTCCCCGGCGGCAGCGGGATCACCCCGGCCCGCCGGTCGTCGTACTTCCCGGTGATCCACGCGACCCGCGCCCGGTGGCCCCGTACGGACCCCGCCGCCAGCACCAGGCACGGCCGCCCGTCCGCAAGGCACCACAGCTCGCCCGCCCGCGGCCGCGGCACCGGACCGCGCCCGTGCGGCGGCGGGACCCGCCGCGCCGCCGCCCCCGGCCTACGCCCGGTGATCAGCACCAACAGCGCCACGGCCACCACCGCCGCGGCCGCGGGCCACCAGGACGTGTCCATAGTCCGAAGGTAGTCGCGCCCGACCGCCCCGGCACGGCAGTGTCCGGGCACGCCCGTGCGCGCCGTCGCTCCCCCGGGTGACAGCACAGGTGATTCCCCCCACAACGGCCTGCCGCGGAGGAGCGACCCGCCCTTTCGCGCCTTACGCTCGACCCACGCACGGCCCGCATTCCGTCCACGGACCGTCCCGGAGGTTCTCGCTCCATGAAGCTCACCGTCGTCGGCTGCTCGGGGTCGTTCCCGTCCGCGGATTCGGCCTGCTCGAGCTACCTCGTCGAGGCCGACGGCTTCCGGCTGCTCCTCGACATGGGCAACGGCGCCCTCGGCGAGCTGCAGCGCCACATCGGTCTCTACGACCTCGACGCGATCTTCCTCAGCCACCTGCACGCCGATCACTGCATCGACATGTGCGCCTACTTCGTGGCCCGCTACTACCGCCACGAGGGCGGCCGCCCGCCGGTGATCCCCGTGTTCGGGCCCGAGGGCACCGAGAAGCGCCTGACCACCGCGTACGAGGACGTCCCCGACGAGCGCTCGATGAGCGAGGTCTTCGACTTCCGCACCCTCAAGCCCGGCACGTTCGAGATCGGCCCGTTCCAGGTCCGCACCGAACGGGTCAGCCACCCGGTGGAGGCGTACGGCATCCGCATCGAGCACGGCGGGCGCTCCCTGGCGTACTCGGGCGACACCGGTGCCTGTGCGGAGCTCGGGCAGCTCGCCGGGGGCGTGGACCTGTTCCTGTGCGAGGCGTCCTTCACGCACGGCAAGGAGGACATCCCGGCCCTGCACCTCAACGGCCGCGAGGCCGGGGAGTTCGCGCGCGGCGGCCGGGTGGGCCGGCTGGTGCTGACCCACATCCCGCCGTGGACCGACGCCCGCCAGAACCTCGCCGATGCCCGCGCGGTCTACGACGGCCCGGTGGACCTGGCGTACGCGGGCGCGGTCTACGAGGTCTGAGCCCGAACGCACGCAGCCCCCGCCCTCCCGGAAGGGAGGGCGGGGGCTCCGTCGGTCCGGCCCGGCCTGCGGCTACTTGGCCTCGGCCTTGAGCAGCTCGGCGAGCTCCTCGTCGGACTCGCGGCCCGGCGTCGGCAGGTTGAACTTGGTGATCGCGAACCGGAAGATCACGTAGTACAGCACGGCGAAGCACAGGCCGACCAGCGCCAGCCCCCACGGGTTGCTCGCGATGCCGAAGTTCAGGAGGTAGTCGACCAGGCCGGCGGAGAAGCCGAAGCCGTCCCTCATGCCGAGCGCCCAGGTCAGGGCCATCGAGACGCCCGTGAGCACCGCGTGGACCGCGTACAGGACCGGGGCGATGAACATGAACGTGAACTCGATCGGCTCGGTGACACCGGTGACGAAGGAGGTCAGGGCGAGGGAGAACATCATGCCGCCGACGGCCTTGCGGCGCTCGGGCCGGGCGCAGTGGACGATCGCGAGGCAGGCCGCGGGCAGGGCGAACATCATGATCGGGAAGAAGCCGGTCATGAACTGTCCGGCGCTCGGGTCGCCGGCGAGGAAGCGGGCGATGTCGCCGCTCTTGCCGTGGTACTCGCCCGCCTGGAACCACGGGAAGGAGTTCAGCAGGTGGTGCATGCCGATCGGGATCAGCGCGCGGTTGGCGACACCGAAGATGCCCGCGCCGACCGCGCCGGAGCCCACGAGCCACTCGCCGACGTTGTGCAGGCCCGCGCCCAGGACCGGCCAGATCAGGCCGAAGACGATGCCGATCAGCAGGCCGGCGAAGGCGGAGAGGATCGGGACCAGGCGGCGGCCGCCGAAGAAGCCCGCCCAGTCCGGCAGCTTGGTCCGGTAGAACTTCTGGTACAGCAGGGCGACGACGATGCCCATGACCACGCCGCCGAGGACGCCGGCGTTGACCGGGGCGTCGACGTTGACGATCTTGCCGTCGACGACCTTGGCGACCTTCGGCAGGTGCGAGTCGGTGAAGGTGGCCAGCACCTTCTGGAAGACCAGGTAGCCGGTGACCGCGGCCAGTGCGGTCGAGCCGTCGGACTTCTTGGCGAAGCCGATCGCGATGCCGACGCAGAACAGCAGGGCCATGTTGCCGAGGATGGCGTCGCCGCCCGCGGCCATGTAGCCGCCGAGCTTCTGGACGAACTCGGGCAGCGACTTGCTTGCCAGCATGTCGTCCTGGCCGAAGCGGACCAGGAGCGCGGCGGCGGGCATCACCGCGACGGGCAGCATGAGGCTGCGGCCGATGCGCTGCATGACAGCCATCGCGCCGGAGCCCTTCTTCTTCTCGGCCGCGGGTGCGGCGGCAGCCGTGGTCACAACTTCCTCCAGAAGGCAAGGCGCCGCATCGGGGGGCGGGAGCACGGGGGACGGCGGCGTCTTTGAACGGGGGTACGCGAGCGCCCGAACAGGCCTGCGTGGTCTACACCAATGCGTGGTGTAGACCAGTTGTAGCATGGTCGGGGATAGATAAGGAACCTTCGATTTCCTGTGGTCTACGCCACACCGGCGGCCGCTCCCGCAGAACCCGCGACCCGCGACCCGCACGCAAGCGGAAGGCCCCCGGACCCACAGGTCCGAGGGCCTGGCCCGAGCACCGCAGTTGAGGCCGAAGGTCCCTATGCCTTCGTATTCTCGGCCTCCATCGCCTCGATCTCCTCATCCGACTCGCGCCCGGGCGTCGCAATGTCGAACTTCACGATCACGAAGCGGAACACCGCGTAATAGACGACCGCGAAACACAGCCCGATCGGGACGATCAACCACGGCTTCGTCGCCAGCCCCCAGTTGATCACGTAGTCGATCAGCCCCGCCGAGAAGCTGAACCCGTCGTGCACCCCCAGCCCCCACGTCACCGCCATCGACACCCCCGTCAGCAGCGCATGGACCACGTACAGCGCCGGAGCCACGAACAGGAACGAATACTCCAGCGGCTCCGTGATCCCCGTGACGAACGACGTCAACCCCACCGACAGCATGAGCCCGCCCACCTCCTTGCGGCGCTGCGGCTTCGCACAATGCGTCATCGCCAACGCCGCCGCCGGAAGCGCGAACATCATGATCGGGAAGAACCCCGACAGGAACTGCCCCGCCCCCGGATCCCCCTGCAGGAACATGTTGATGTCCCCGTGCACCACCTCGCCGTCCGGCTTCGTGTAACTCCCGAACTGGAACCACATCGGCACGTTCAGGAACTGGTGCAGCCCCACCACCAGCAACGCCCGGTTCGCCACCCCGAACAGCCCCGAACCCCACGCCCCCAACCCCACCAGCCAGTCCGAGAAACGCTCCAGCCCACCCCCCACCGGCGGCCACACCCACAGGCACACCACCGCGAACCCGATCCCCACGAACGCCATGACGATCGGCACCAGCCGGCGCCCGTTGAAGAACCCCAGCCAGTCCACCAGCCTCACCCGGTGGAACCGCTGCCAGCACCACGCCGCCAGCAGACCCATCACGATCCCGCCGAACACCCCCGGATTCTGGTACGAGAACTCCACGAACGTGTTGTTGTCCCTCGTCAGACAACCGCCCCCGATCTCCCGCGTCCCCACCGGACACGGATTCGGAAAGGCGTGCAGCACGCCCCGGTACACCAGGAACCCCGCCACCGCAGCCAACGCCGTCGAACCGTCCGCCTTCTTCGCCATCCCGATCGCCACACCGACACAGAACAGCAGCGGCAGACCCAGATCAGGACTCAGCAGCGCACCGCCCGCCGCCGCCATCACCCGGGCCACGTCCGTCCAGTCCAAACGGTCCTCGCCGAAGAGGTCCGGCTGACCCAGCCGGTTGAGGATCCCGGCAGCCGGCAGTACCGCGATCGGCAACTGCAGACTCCGCCCCATCTTCTGCAAACCCTGGAACAAACCGCTCCACCGCTTCGGCCGCGGTGCCGCCGCAGCGCCCTGCGTACCCTGCGCGCTCATCGGCTTCCTCCTGACCGGCCTGTTTGGGCAGGTGCCCCCCGTGCGGCACACTGGTGTAGACCACTTTCGGCAGCCTGCTGCTGATCGTCATCATTCGGCACAAGCCACACCCGCGCTCGCGTAACTGCGCCAACAGTGGGCTACCGTGACAAAACGCAGCGCACTGGCGGGACCAGAGCCACCGAGACCCGTTCTTCGCAGAACACAGGGAGAAACACATGGCCACCAAGGCTGAGAAGATCGTCGCCGGGCTCGGCGGCATCGACAACATCGAAGAGGTCGAAGGCTGCATCACCCGCCTGCGCACCGAGGTCGCCGACCCCGAACTCGTCGACGAAGCCGCCCTCAAGGCCGCCGGCGCCCACGGCGTCGTCAAGATGGGCACCGCCGTCCAGGTCGTCATCGGCACCGACGCAGACCCCATCGCCGCCGAAATCGAAGACATGATGTGACGCCCTGAGCCCACCACTCAGCCCCACCAAGGACCCCGTACCCAGCCACCCGCCGGGACGGGGTCCACGCGCACCCCGACACGACACCTGCGCCCTCCCCACACCCACTAGGCTCGGAAGCATGTCTCGCATCGACGGCCGCACGCCCGAACAGCTCCGCCCGGTCACCATCGAACGCGGATGGAGCAAGCACGCCGAGGGCTCCGTCCTCATCTCCTTCGGAGACACCAAAGTCTTCTGCACCGCCTCCTTCACCGAAGGCGTCCCCCGCTGGCGCAAGGGCAGCGGCGAAGGCTGGGTCACCTCCGAATACTCGATGCTCCCCCGCTCCACCAACACCCGCGGCGACCGCGAATCCGTACGCGGCAAGATCGGCGGCCGCACCCACGAGATCTCCCGCCTCATCGGCCGCTCCCTGCGCGCCGTCATCGACTACAAGGCCCTCGGCGAGAACACCATCGTCCTCGACTGCGACGTCCTCCAGGCCGACGGCGGCACCCGCACCGCCGCCATCACCGGCGCCTACGTCGCCCTCGCCGACGCCATCACCTGGGGCCAGAACAAGAAGCTCATCAAAGCCGGCCGCAAGCCCCTCACCGGCACCGTCGCCGCCGTCAGCGTCGGCATCGTCGACGGCGTCCCCCTCCTCGACCTCTGCTACGAGGAAGACGTCCGCGCCGAAACCGACATGAACGTCGTCTGCACCGGCGACGGCCGCTTCGTCGAGGTCCAGGGCACCGCCGAAGGCGAACCCTTCGACCGCAAGGAACTCAACGCCCTCCTCGACCTCGCCGCCGGCGGCTGCGCCGACCTCGAAACCATCCAGCGCACCGCCCTCGGCCTCTAGCCCCCGCCCCGGCCGGGCCGGGCCCGCCGAGAACCACGACGCCCGCCCCCGCGTCCTCCTGCACACGGGCGCACGGTCACCGAACCGTGCGCCCGTACGCACGTACACCCACCCCCGTTCCTGAGAGGACCCGCATGAAGCACCGCATAGCCGCCGTCGCCGTCGCGGCCGCACTCACGCTCCCGGCCCTCACGGCCTGCGACGCCATCTCCACCGCCATGGACTGCGCCAACACCGCCGTCGCCATCACCGACGGCGCCAACGACCTCCAGCAGGCCGTCTCCAACGCCGGCAACAGCCCCCAGGACGCCCAGAACGCCCTCAACCAGATCGACGCCAACCTCAAGAAGATCGGCGACCAGACCGACAACGCCGACCTGAAGAAGGCCCTCGCCTCCATGAACACGGCCGTCAAGAACGTCCGCACCTCCATCGAGAGCGGCAACCAGACCCCCGACATCACCCCCGTCGCGGACGCCGCCAAGGAGATCTCCAAGGTCTGCACCCCCGGCTGAGGCCGGGCCGCCGCCGGCCCGGCCCGGAGCGGGCGGACCCGCCCGGATAATGACGGGCATGACCCGCCTGATCCTCGCGACCCGCAACGCGGGCAAAGTCACCGAACTCCGCGCCATCCTGTCCGACGCCGGCCTGCCCCACGAGCTGGTCGGCGCGGACGCGTACCCCGAGATCCCGGACGTCAAGGAAACCGGCGTCACCTTCGCCGAGAACGCCCTCCTGAAGGCCCACGCCCTCGCCCGCGCCACCGGCCACCCCGCCATCGCCGACGACTCCGGCCTCTGCGTCGACGTCCTCAACGGCGCCCCCGGCATCTTCTCCGCCCGCTGGGCCGGCACCCACGGCGACGACAAGGCCAACCTCGACCTGCTCCTGGCCCAGCTCTCCGACATCGACGACGCCCACCGCGGCGCCCACTTCTTCTGCGCCGCCGCCCTCGCCCTGCCCGACGGCACCGAACGCGTCGTCGAGGGCCGCCTCCTGGGCACCCTCCGCCACACCCCGGCCGGCACGGGCGGCTTCGGCTACGACCCGATCCTCCAGCCGCTGGGCGAATCCCGCACCTGCGCCGAGCTGACCCCGGCGGAAAAGAACGCCATCTCCCACCGCGGCCAGGCCTTCCGCGCCTTGGTCCCGGTCCTGCGGGAGCTGCTGGGCTGAGCCTGGTGATGCAGCGAAGGCCCTGTATGCGGCTGCATACAGGGCCTTCTGCGTACCCGTGCGGTTGGGGGGACTCGAACCCCCACGGGTTTTACCCCACTGGGACCTAAACCCAGCGTGACTGCCAATTCCACCACAACCGCGACATTGCGCCCAATTCGGACATTAGGTCAGCCTGGGCTGCGCCTAGTCTAACGGGGCGGAGCTCGAGGGGGTGAAGGACTTGGGGCGGCGCCTGCGGCGCCACGTGTCCGTCAGGCTCTGGCAGTTGGGGCATGGGTAACGGAGGTGGCCCGGGCGGTTGTCCAGCCGGTCCCCGCCGACATGGTCGATCTGGCGCGTCATGGTTTCGCCGAGCCACTGGCCGGGGTTGCCGCACATGGCGCAGCTGTACGGGACGCCGATCTCCTGGAGGGCCCGGTGTAGCCGCGCACGGTTCGTGCGGGGTGATCTTTCGGGGAGTGCCGTGAGCGCGGCCTGCACGGCAGGCCTTGGCTCGTGAGCGGGAGTCCTGCCCCAGGCGCGTCGCTTGAAGTGGCTCGTGTCCAGTCCACGCTCGGCCACCTTCTTCTGAAGTACCCTCCGCTGGCCGCCGCTCCCTCGCAGGCCGAGTCGCCGCATCAGATCGGCCCAGCCCCGCGCTTCGGCCACGGCTGCCGCCAATGCTGCCGGTTCGTACGGGTCACCCATGATGCTCCTCCGCTCTTGGACGTGCGTGCGGCCCTCGCATGGAGTAAAGGGCCGATAGACGGACAGTTACGGGGGATCTCGTCCGATAAGCGGAACGGCCCGCGCCGGTTGACGCGGGCCGTTTCCGGGTGGTGCGGGCGGTGGGGTCAGATGCCCAGGTCCTTGATGATCTTGGCTACGTGGCCCGTGGCCTTGACGTTGTACAGGGCGCGCTCGACCTTGCCCTCCTCGTCCACGATCACCGTGGACCGGATGACCCCGGTCACCGTCTTGCCGTACAGCTTCTTCTCGCCGTACGCCCCGTACGCCTCCAGGACCTGCTTGTCCGGGTCGCCGACCAGGGTGACCTTCAGGCTCTCCTTCTCCCGGAACTTCGCCAGCTTCTCCGGCTTGTCCGGGGACACGCCGATCACGTCGTAGCCGGCCTGGGCCAGGACCGAGAGGTTGTCCGTGAAGTCGCAGGCCTGCTTGGTGCAGCCCGGCGTCAGCGCGGCGGGGTAGAAGTACACGATCACCTTGCGGCCCTTGTGGTCGGCGAGCGAGACCTCGTTGCCGTCCGCGTCGGGCAGGGTGAAGGCGGGGGCGGTGTCGCCCGGCTGGAGTCGCTCGCTCATCTCGACAGTCTCCTCGGGAGGTGGATCGCTACGGCACGAGACTAAGCTGACAGACTGTCCCTGGCGGACTACGCCCCATGCAGGACCACGACCACGACGACGGAGGCAGCGCGGTGCCGGAAGCCAGGACCCCCGCACAGATCGAGGCGGACATCGTCCGCCGCCGCGAGCAGCTCGCCGAGACGCTCGACGAGATCGGCGTGCGCCTGCACCCGAAGACGATCGTCGGGGACGCGAAGGCCAAGGTCGCCTCGACGGTCGACCACACGCTGGGGCGGGCGGTCGTCGCAGTGAACCGGGTCGTGACGGATATCCGGGACGGTCTGCGGCACGACGACGGGACGCCGCGTCCGGAGCGGATGGTGCCGGTGGCGCTGCTGGCGGTGGGCGTGGTGGGGCTGCTGGTGGTGTCGGCGCGGCGCAAGCGCTGATGACCCCTGCGGCGGACAGGCGGGGCGCGGGCGGGTAGGTTCGGTGGCGTGAGCGACAACACCAACACCACTACCCACGACAAGCTGCCGATCCGCATGCTGCACGACCGCGTGCTCGTGAAGTCCGACACGCCCGAGGGCGAGCGGCGCTCGGGCGGCGGGATCCTGATTCCGGCGACGGCCGCGGTCGGCAAGCGGCTGGCCTGGGCCGAGGTGGTCGCGGTCGGGCAGAACGTGCGCAGTGTGGAGCCGGGGGACCGGGTGCTGTACGACCCTGAGGACCGGGCCGAGGTCGAGGTGCGGGGGCTGACGTACGTGCTGATGCGCGAGCGGGACCTGCATGCGGTGGCCGCGGAGCGGTTGGAGGGGTCGAAGGACTCCACCGGGCTGTATCTCTGATCTTCGATTCTGTTGTGTTGAGGGCCGGTGACCTTGGTCACCGGCCCTTTTGTCGCGCTTTGCTACGGTGGGGATCCCGACGAGACGCGCCGTACCGGGTGAGGACAAGACGACGCACCCCCGTTGTCGTTTTTTCGTCGGAGGTGCCTGTCATGGCGTGGGTTCTGCTCGTGGTGGCCGGTCTGCTCGAGGTCGGCTGGTCGGTCGGCATGAAGTTCACGGAGGGGTTCACGCGGCTGTGGCCGAGCGTGTTCACCGGTGCGGGCATTGTCGCGAGCATGGTGCTGCTGTCGTACGCGGCGAAGTCGCTGCCGATCGGGACGGCGTACGGGGTGTGGGTGGGCATCGGTGCGGCGGGGGCGGCGGTGCTGGGGATGGCGGTGCTGGGTGAGCCGGTGACCGCGTCCCGGATCTTCTTCATCGTGTTGCTGCTGGTGGCGGTGGTGGGGTTGAAGGCGACGTCCGGGCACTGACCGGGGTGGGGCCTGCTGTGCCCTATTCGAGGAATTCGGAGGGTGGGTTGCGGCGGGGGACGGTGTCCGTTCCGGCTGTGGTGCCGCCGAGGACTCCGCCGAGGGTGCCGGCGGTGATGCTGCCCGTGGTTCCGCCGGTGGCGCCTTCGTCGGTGCCGGGGGTGGCGCCCTGGTCGGTCTGGCCGGGGGTCTGGCCCTCGGTGGTCCGGCCCTCGGTGCGGCCTTCGTTCTGACGGCCCTGGTTCTGGCCTTCGTTCTGGCCGCCGTCGGGGCGGCCGGGGCGGTTGGGGCGGCCGGGGCGTTCTGGGGTTTCGGGGGTTTCGGTAGTGGGTTCGCCGGGCTCCCGGGGTGGGATCACGGGGGGCGGTGAGGGGGCGGCGCCGGGCTGGAGTTCCAGGTCGAAGTCGACGGGGTCGCTGCCCTGCAGGGCGGTCTTGGTGTACGCCGCCCAGATGCGGGCGGGGTAGCCGCCGCCTGAGATGCGGGGTTCGCCGAGGGCGCCGTAGAGGGATTCGGGGGTGCCGGTGTCGGGGTCCTGGCCCATCATCGCGACGACGGTGACGAGGTCGGGGGTGTAGGCGGCGAACCAGGCGGCGCGGTCGAGTTCGGCGGTGCCGGTCTTGCCGGCGGCGGGGCGGCCGGCGGCGAGGGCTGCGCTGCCGGTGCCGTTGTCGACGACGCTGACGAGCATCGAGGTGGTGGTGTCGGCGGCTTCGCGGCTGACGGGCTGTCGGGGGGTGCGGTCGGGGAGCGGGACGGTGTCGCCGCCCTTGGTGATCTTCTCCAGGAAGGTGTGGGGGGTGTGGCGGCCGTGGTCGGCGAGGGTGGCGTAGGCCTGGGTCATGTCGAGGACGCTGGCCTGCATGGTGCCCAGGGCCATGGCGGGGCTTGGGACGAAGTTGGGGGTGTCCTCGGGGATGCCGAGGTCGATCGCGGTCTGTTTGACCTTGAGGGTGCCGACGTCGACGACCATCTGGGCGAAGACGGTGTTGACGGAGAGGTCGGTGGCGGTGCTGACGGTGATGTTGCCGTAGGAGAGCTGGCCTTCGTTCTCGGGGGCGTAGGGGACGCGGGTGCCGGTGACCCGGCGTTTGTTGTCGCCGTTGTAGAGGGTGTGGGGGGTGATGGGGCGGCCGTCCTGGGTGCGCGAGTCGTTCTCGACGGCGGAGGCGAAGACGAACGGCTTGAAGGTGGAGGCCACCTGGTAGTCGTGCCGGGTGGCGTTGTTGACGTACTGCTTGGTGTAGTCGATGCCGCCGTACAGGGCGACGACCTTGCCGGTGGCCGGGTCGATGGAGGCGCCGCCGGCCCGTACGAAGCGGTCCACGGGGCGTTCGTCGGGGTCGAGTTTGCTGAGCATGGTGTCGTTGACGGCGGCGACGAGGGCGGCCTGGCGGCGGCGGTCGATGGTGGTGGTGATGCGGTAGCCGCCTTCGGCGAGGGTGTTCTCGTCGAGGATCTTGTGTTCGGTGATGTAGTCCTTGACGGCTTCGACGAGGTAGCCGCGCTGGCCGGAGAGGCCGGCGGCGGCGCGGACCTTGCCGGGTTCGGGGAACCGGGTGGCGGTGCGTTCGGCGGGGGTGAGCCACTGCTTCTTGACCATGCCGTCGAGGACGTAGTTCCAGCGGGCGAGGGCGCGGTCGCGGCTCTTGGGGTGGGTGACGACGTCGAAGGTGCTGGGGGAGTTGAGGAGGGTGGCGAGGTAGGCGCCTTCTGCGGTGGTGAGGGCGCTGACGTCCTTGCCGTAGTAGGCCTGGGAGGCGGCTTGGATGCCGTAGGCGTTGCGGCCGAAGTAGCTGGTGTTGAGGTAGCCCTCGAGGATGTAGGCCTTGGATTTCTCGCGGCCGAGTTTGATGGCGATGAAGAATTCCTTGACCTTGCGGTTGATGGTCTGCTCCTGGCCCAAGTAGTAGTTCTTGACGTACTGCTGGGTGATGGTGGAGCCGGATTGCCGGCCCTTGCCGGTGAGGGTGTTCCAGGCGGCGCGGACCATGGCTTTGGGGTCGACGGCGCGTTCGGAGTGGAAGTCGCGGTCTTCGGCGGCGAGTACGGCTTCCTGCACCGTTCGGGGGATCTGGGAGAGCGGTACGTTGACGCGGTTGATCTCGCCGTCGCGGGCCAGTTGGGAGCCGTCGGAGTAGAGGTAGACGTTGGACTGGGCGGTGGCGGCGGAGTTGGCGGGCGGGATGTCGACGAGCAGGTAGCCGGCGACGAGGGCGCCGCAGAGGAGCAGGGCGAGCAGGAGGATGGCGCCGAGGGCGGCGCGCCAGGTGGGGATGAAGCGGCGCCAACCGGTGCGCCTGCGGGGGCGTTCGGCTCCGGCGGGGGGTGGGGCGGGGGCGTCCGGGTCGCGAGGGGTCCAGCCCGGTGGTGGTGACTGGTCGCTCATCGACAGGACTCCTCGGGGCCACGCGAAATATCCACATCTGTACCCCTGCTGTCTACCGGATGGCCTGCTCGTTCCGCTCCGGACGGGCGTAAACCGGTCGCGTGGGTCGCCCCTCCGCACTAAGCTCGCGCGGCTTCGGCCGACGTGGGGACGACGTGCCGACGACGTGGGGACGACGTGCCGACGACGTGGGGACGACGTGCCGACGACGTGGGAACGACGCGGGGAATCGGAGGGATGCGGTGCGCCGGTCAACGGCTGGAAGAGCGGGGCTCTATGCGGCTGTCGCGGCAGGGGGGTTCCGGCGTTACGCGACCTACGGGACGGCGACCGCGGCCGGGGTGTTCACCAACACCGTGTTCGGTTTCATCCTGGCGTACACGTACATCGCGCTGTGGGACGAGCGGCCGGGGCTCGGCGGCTACGACCAGGCGCAGGCCCTGACGTTCGTGTGGGTGAGCCAGTCGCTGCTGGCGGCGGGGGCGCTGATCGGGGGCGGCTTCCAGGAGGAGGTGCAGGAGCGCATCCGTACGGGTGACATCGCGGTCGACCTGTACCGGCCGGCGGACCTGCAGCTGTGGTGGCTGGCCGCGGATCTGGGGCGGGCAGCGTTCCAGTTGGTGGGGCGGGGGGTGGTGCCGTTGGCGGCGGGGGCGGTGGTGTTCCGGCTGGCGCTGCCGGCGGATCCGGTGCGTTGGCTGCTGTTCCTGGTGTCGGTGCTGCTGGGGCTGGTGGTGGGTTTCGCTGTGCGCTACCTGGTGGCGCTGACGGCGTTCTGGCTGATGGACGGGGCCGGGATCAACCTGATGGCGACGGTGGCCTCGATCTTCTTCTCGGGGATGCTGCTGCCGCTGACGGTGTTCCCGGGCGGCTTCGGCGAGGTGGTGCGGGTGCTGCCGTGGGCGGCGATGCTGCAGGTGCCGTTGGACGTGCTGATGGGGCGGCATGCGGGGGCGGGTGCCGGCGGGGGTGGGGTGCTGGGGGCGCTGGCGTTTCAGGCGGGGTGGGCGTTGGTGCTGCTGCTGACGGGGCGGTTGGTGCAGGCGGCGGCCACGCGGAAGGTGGTGGTCCAGGGTGGCTGAGGAGGCGGAGGAGGTCCTGGCGCGGGTCGGGCTCGTGGGCCCGCGGGCCGGTGTGCGGGGCGGGGCGGGTGCGGAAGCGGTTGCCGGGGGCGGGGCTGGGGTGGGTTCCGGCGCGGGGGGCGGCGTACGGCGGCGCGGTCGGGCCCTGGAGGGGCTGCGCGGCTACGGGCTGATCGTGGCGATGTGGATCCGGTCGACGATGGCGTACCGGACGTCGTTCGTCCTGACGGCGGTGGGGAACGCGGCCATCACCTTCCTCGACTTCGTGGCGATCGTGGTGATGTTCTCGCACGTGGACGTGTTGGGCGGCTTCACGCTGCCCGAGGTGGCGCTGCTGTACGGGGCCTCCTCGGCCTCGCTCGGCCTCGCGGACCTGCTGCTGGGCAACACCGACCGGATCGGCGCCCGCATCCGCGACGGTTCGCTCGACACCATGCTGGTGCGGCCGGTGCCGGTGCTGGCGCAGGTCGCGGCGGACCGGTTCGCGCTGCGCCGGCTGGGCCGGGTCGGGCAGGGCCTGGCGGTGCTGGGCTGGGCGGGGGCGGCGCTGGACGTGGCCTGGACACCGGCGAAGGTGCTGCTGGTGCCGGTGATGGTGGTGGGCGGGGCGGCGATCTTCGGGGCGGTGATGCTGGCGGGGGCGGCGTTCCAGTTCGTGGCCGGGGACGCGGCGGAGGTGCAGAACTCCTTCACGTACGGCGGCAACACCATGCTCCAGTACCCGCCGACGATCTTCGCCAAGGAGCTGTTGCGCGGGGTGACGTTCATCGTGCCGCTGGCCTTCGTCAACTGGCTGCCCGCCCTGTACGTGCTGGGGCGGCCGGATCCGCTGGGGTTGCCGGGGTGGGTGGCGTTCCTGAGCCCGCTGGTGGCGCTCGCGGTGTACGGGCCCGCGGCCCTGGCCTGGCGCGCGGGCCTTCGTTCGTATCGGAGTACGGGGAGCTGATCCGTGGTGGGCAGGGATGTGCTGATCGAGGTGGACGGGGTCGAGAAGGTCTTCGACGTCCGGCGCCGCACGGGCCTGGTGCGGCGGGAGAAGCGGCAGGTCAGGGCGGTGGACGGGATCAGCTTCGAGGTGGCTCGGGGCGAGGTGGTCGGCTACATCGGGCCCAACGGTGCGGGGAAGTCGACCACCATCAAGATGCTGACGGGGATCCTGACACCCAGCGGCGGCCGGCTGCGGGTGGCCGGGACCGACCCGGCGCGGGAGCGGATGCGGCTCGCGCACCGGATCGGGGTGGTGTTCGGGCAGCGCACCACCCTGTGGTGGGACCTGCCGTTGAAGGACAGCTACGGGCTGATGCGGCGGCTGTACCGGATCCCGCGGGCGCGCTTCGAGGAGAACCTGCAGCGGTGCGTGGAGCGGCTTGACCTGGGGGCGCTGCTGGACGTGCCGGTGCGGCAGTTGTCGCTGGGGCAGCGGATGCGCGGCGACATCGCGGCGGCGCTGCTGCACGATCCGGACGTGCTGTACCTGGACGAGCCGACGATCGGGCTGGACGTGGTGAGCAAGGCGAAGGTGCGGGGCTTCCTGCGGCAGCTGAACGCGGAGCTGGGCACGACGGTGCTGCTGACCACGCATGACCTGCAGGACATCGAGCAGCTGTGCGAGCGGGTGATGGTGATCGACCACGGGCGGCTGATGTACGACGGGGCGCTGGCCGGGCTGCATGCGGCGGGGGCGGTGGGGGAGAGCGAGCGGATGCTCGTACTGGACCTGGAGCGGGAGCTTCCGGCGATCAGCGTGGCGGGGGCGCGGGTGGTGAAGGTGGAGGGGGCGCGGCAGTGGCTGGCGTTCCCGGCCGGAGCCTCGGCGGCGCCGCTGGTGGCGGAGGTGGCGGCGCGGTATCCGCTGCTGGACCTGTCGGTGCGGGAGCCGGACATCGAGGACGTGATCGCGCGGATGTACGCGGGGCGGGGCTGAGCGCCGACGGGCCTGCGTGCCGGCGGGGCTGAGTGCGGGCGGGGCTGCGGAGTGGTCCGCGTCGGTTGCGGAGTCGGGGACGCGGAGTCAGGGATGAATCAGGGGCGCTCCCGGGGTGGTTGCGGGGGCCGGGCCCGTACCCGTCGGGGTCCGCGCTGCATAGTCTTGGCGCATGACTGACGAGGGGCCGCACGAGCCGTTGCCGGAACTGAGGGCGTCGGATGCCGACCGGGAGCGGGTGGTGGAGCGTCTGCGGGACGCCGTCGCCGAGGGCCGGCTGGACATGGAGGAGTTCGAGGAGCGGCTGGACGCGGCGTACAGGTCGCGGACGTACGCGGAGCTGGAGCCGCTGACCCGGGACCTGCCGGCGCAGGGGTCGGCTCCGGGGGCCGGCGCCGGTCCGGCGGCGGGCGGGGTGCCCGCCGCGGCGGCGCCGGACGGGTCCTGGGCGTCCCGGATCGGCAACAGCGCGTACCCGGCGTCCTCGGCCACGGCGGTGGCGGTGATGTCGGGGTTCCAGCGCAAGGGCGCCTGGACGGTGCCGGCGCGGTTCAACGCGGTGGCGTTCTGGGGCGGCGGGGAGCTCGACCTGCGCGAGGCGAACTTCGCGGAGCGCGAGGTGGTGATCAACTGCGTCGCCATCATGGGCGGTGTCCAGATCACCGTGCCGCCGGGTGTGGAGGTCGACGTACGGGGCATCGGCGTCATGGGTGCCTTCGACCACGACCACCGCCGGGGCGCGCCGGTGGCGCCGGGAGCGCCGCGGGTGGTGGTGACGGGCTTCGCCTTCTGGGGCGGGGTGGGCGTGGTGGTGAAGGAGCCCAGGGGCTCCAAGGCCCGCAGGCTCTCCAAGTCCGACAGGGCCGAGAGGGCCGACAGGGCCGACAGGCGGGGCAAGGGCCTCGAGGGAGGTCCGGACCTGCGCAAGGAGCTGTGAGGGCGGGCACCGGGCTGTAGGGGTGCCCGCAGGACCGGGACGGCGCGCCGGGAACTCTCCGGGGCTGCGGGGAGTCGGATGCTATGCAGACAAAACCGGCGCCCGGGGGAAGGCAGGAGCACGTGGACGACCGCACCACCGCCGGAGGGCCCGGCACGGCCGCAGGCACCGGCACGGCCGCAGGCACCGGCCCCGCCCGGGGCGGAGCTCCCCCGCCCGGGCGCGGCGGCTTCGTGTTCAGCGCGGCGGACGAGGAGCGCCGGCAGGGCGTGCGCCGGATGAAGACCACCGCCACGGGCCTGCTGCTGATGGTCGCCGTGGTGTACGCGGTGGCCACGTGGGCGGAGGGTGCGGGGGCCGGCGGCTGGACCGGCTACGTGCGCGCTGCCGCCGAGGCGGGCATGGTCGGTGCGCTCGCGGACTGGTTCGCGGTCACCGCGCTGTTCCGGCGGCCGCTGGGCCTGCCGATCCCGCACACCGCGATCATCCCGACCAAGAAGGACCAGCTGGGTGTCTCCCTCGGGGAGTTCGTCGGGGAGAACTTCCTCTCCGCGGACGTGGTCCGGGCCCGGCTGGACGCCCTCGGGATCGGTGGCCGGCTGGGCGCCTGGCTGGCCGATCCCGCGCACGCGGACCGGGTCACGGCCGAGCTCGTCACCGCACTGCGCGGGGCGCTGGCCGTACTGCGGGACGCCGACGTGCAGGCGGTGGTGGGGGAGGCCATCACCCGGCGGGCGGAGACGGCCGAGATCGCGCCGGGCATCGGCAAGACGCTGGAGCGGGTCGTCGCCGACGGCGGGCACCGCAGGGTCGTCGACCTGGTGTGCGCCAAGGCGCGCGACTGGCTGGTGACGCACGGGGACTCGGTGATGGACGCCGTGCAGGGCGGTGCGCCCGGCTGGACCCCGCGCTTCGTGGACCGCAAGGTCGGCGAGCGCGTGTACAAGGAGCTGCTCCGCTTCCTGACCGAGATGCGGGACATGCCCGAGCACCCGGCGCGCGGGGCGGTGGACCGGTTCCTGGCGGACTTCGCGGCCGACCTGCAGTCGGACGGCGACACGCGGGGCCGGGTGGAGCGGCTGAAGGCCGAGATACTGGAGCGCGAGGAGATCCAGGACGTGATCGCCTCCGCCTGGACCGCGATCCGGTCGATGATCATCTCTGCGGCGGAGGACGAGCGCAGCGAGCTGCGGCTGCGGGTGCGGTCCTCGCTGCTGTCGCTGGGGCGGCGGCTGTCCACGGACGGCCGGCTCCAGGACAAGGTGGAGGGCTGGCTGGAGGGCGCGGTGGTCTACGTGGTCACCACGTACCGCGCCGAGATCACCTCGCTGATCACCGAGACGGTGGCCGGGTGGGACGCCGAGCACACGTCCCGGAAGATCGAGGCCCACATCGGTCGGGACCTTCAGTTCATCCGGATCAACGGCACGGTGGTCGGCGCCCTGGCGGGCCTGCTCATCTACGCGGTGTCCCGGGCGTTCGGCGCGTAGCCGACCCGGGGGAAGGGCCGTCAGCCGCGGTCGGCGACGGCCCAGGAGGCGGCGGCCACGACGGCCGCGGCCCCGAGGACGGCCGGCCAGGCCCCGACCTTCTTGGCCAGCGGGTGGGCGCCCGCGAACCCGGCCAGGTACAGCGCGCCGAGCCCGGCGGCCGCGGGGGCGCCGCCGCTGCGGTGCCACTCGCGCCCGGCCGCGAGCCCGGCGGCGCCGAGCACGACACCGCCCAGGGGGCGCTTCCTGGTCCAGCGGGCGACGGCGTAACCGCCGACCAGCCCGGCGGCCGCCACTGCGGAACTCGGTACTCGCACCATGCCAACTCCCTCGTCTGTCGTACGTATTGACCCACATGCACCCTAACGGGGCCGCTTGGCCACCCGGTGGGCGCCCACTGCCGCGAGCACGAGCACGGCTCCGCCGATCGCGGCGTCCGGTACGGCGTCCTGCACGGCGCGCGGCAGCAGGGCCACCGCGCCCAGGACGAGCAGGAAGGCGAGGGCGCACCGGCCGGCCATCCGAAGCAGTCTGTCCACGGGCTGCTCAACGCGGCGGACGGCCTCCCGACACGGAGTGCGGTGGGGGGATTTGTCGCACACTCGCCGGATCCGTGCGATACGCGCCGAAGGGGGTGCCCCGGGCATAGATTGCGCGTGCCCGCACGGAACCTCAGGATTCAGAGGGGCGGACCCATGATCTGCTACGGAGACACCGTCCTCGACCTCGCGGACGAACTGCTCGACGCCTACGCCGAGGTGTTCTCGGCCCCGCCGTGGAACGAGGACGAAGAAACCATTCGCCGCTTCGGGGTCCGGCTCCAGGCCGACACCCGGCGCCGCGGCTTCCGTACCGCCCTCGTCCAGTCGGCGGCCGGCATCGACGGCTTCGCCACCGGCTGGCTCACCCCCGCCGCCTTCCCCGCGGACCGCGGCTACGCCCACGTCGCCGCACAGCTCGGCCCGCAGCGGGTCCGGGAGCTCCTGACGGGCGCGCTGGAGGTGGACGAGCTCGCCGTACGCCCGCACGCGCGCGGCCGCGGCACCGGCCGGGCCCTGCTGACGGAGATCACCGCAGACGCCCCCGACGGCCGCGCCTGGCTCCTGACCTCCCGCCTGGCGACGGCCACGGTGGCCACGTACCGCCGGCTGGGCTGGCGCGAGGTGACCCCCCTGCCGGGCACCCGCACGGCGGTGGCGGTCTTCCTGGCCCCCACGCACCCGTCCGGGCCCTGACGGACGGCCGCACGCGGCAGTCGGACGTCCGGCATCCGAAGGACCGGTCCCGGGCATACCCGCGGCATGATCGCGCCGACGACACCCCCGCCCACGACGCCTCCGGCGAAGCACCCGGCCCGCAGGCAGCCGAACTTGGCCACCCGCCGGCAGCTGAACCTGGCCACCCGCCGGCAGCTCACCGCGGCCGGCATCCCGGACGCCACCATCAGCTCCCGGGCCCGGCCCGGCGGCCCCTGGCAGCGGCTGCTGCCCCGCGTCTACCTCCTCCAGACGGGCCCCCCGGACCACCGCCAACGCGCCCTGGCCGCCGTCCTGTACGCCGCCGAGCCGGCCGCCGACCCGCTCTCGGGCGAGAGCGCGGCCCTCACCGGCGCCGCCGCCCTGGCCCTCCTCGGCATCCGCGACGCCCCGCGCACCCCGGCCGACGTCCTGATCCGGTCCCCCCGGAGGCTGTCCGCCACCCCCGGGGTCCGCCCCCTGGCCACCGCGCGCTGGCCGCAGACCATCACGGTCGCCGGGATCCCGAGCACCCGCCCGGTCCGCGCGGCCGCCGACTTCGCGGCCCGGGCCGAGGACCCGCAGCGGGTCCGGGCGATGCTGGCCCAGGTCGTCCAGTCCGGCTGGTGCCACCCGCAGGACCTGCACGCCGAGCTCCGCGACGCCCGCCTCCTGCGCCGCCCGGCGGTCCGCACCGCGGCGGCGGAACTCCTGGCCGGCGTGCGCTCCCCGGCGGAGGGCCGGGCCCGCGACGCCCTCACCGCGGCCGGCGACCTCCCGACCCCGCTGTGGAACGCCCGCCTGTACACCCCGGACGGCACGTTCCTGGCCAGCCCGGACGCGTACTGGCCCGACGAGGGCGTGGCCCTGGAGATCGACTCGGCGGAGTACCACTACACCCGCGACGCCTGGCAGGCCACCCTCCGCCGCCGCCTGCGCCTGGAAGCCCACGGCATCCTGGTGGTCAGCGCGACCCCGTCCATGATCCGCGACACCCCGAAGGAAGTCCTGACGGCCCTGCGCACCCTCCTCACCCTCACCACCACCCGCCCCACCCCACCCAAAGCCACAGCCCGCGGCCACCAACAGCTCGCCTTCCCCTTCGGGTGGTGAGCGAGCGGTTTCCACCGTCGACAATGGAGGTGTGGAGAGACTCGAGACGACGGCCGGGGTACGCCGACGCATGAGCCGCCAGAAGAGCCGCAACACGGGGGTCGAGGTGGCCCTGCGCAGGCTGCTGCATGCCTCGGGCCTGCGGTACCGGATCCACCGGCGGCCGGTGAAGGGGGTTCGACGGGAGGCGGACATCGTCTTTGGTCCTGCCCGTGTGGCTGTCTTCGTCGACGGCTGCTTCTGGCATGGCTGCCCCGAACACGCGACATGGCCCCGGAACAACGCCGACTTCTGGCGGACGAAGATCGAAGGAAACCGGAACCGGGACCTCGACACGGACGCCCGTCTCGCCGCCGCCGGGTGGGCCGTCGTACGGATCTGGGAACACGAGGACCCCGCGGAGGCGGCGGAGCGAGTCAGGGCGGCCGTTGCGGAGCGACGCACCCCGGACCCTGCCGAGATGAACGCTTTGCAAGACGAGCTCGTTTGACAGCCGGAGAACGGCGGTGAACCTCCGCGGGTCGTCGCCTGCCTTGATGTCAGTCCCTCTCCAGGCCATGAGCAGTTGGGCTCATGGCCTGGCGCTGGGCAGGGGAGAGACGGGATCAGATGGGTGCCGGTCGGATCATCGGACCATCAGGCGCCGTGGCATTCGGCGTAGGGCTTGGTTGAGGTGCACCAGCAGGGGGCGTTCGGGGGCGGGGGCCAGGGGGTGGCCTTGCCGCGGGCCGCCAGGGTGGTGGCGTACTCCGGGAGGAGGGACGGGGAGGCCGGGGAGGTCTTCTCCGAGGCCGCGAAGGCCTCGTACGACGGGACGCTCGCCGTGACGATGCCCAGGTTCGTCGTGCCCGAGGCGGCCAGGGCGCGCAGGGACGTCTCGATCTGGGTGAGGTGCGCCTCGTGCGAGGGGTATTCCGCCGCCAGCGTCGGGTAGCTGGTCAGGAGCTCCGCCAGCTCCCGCTGCGGCCAGTGCAGGAGCGCCACCGGGAACGGGCGGGACAGGGCCGCGCGGCGGTCGCCCAGCTCCGCGCGCAGGCGGGCGATCTCGGCGCGGAGCTCGGCCGGGTCGTCGGAGCCGAGGGCCCAGATGCGCTTGGGGTCGTGCAGCTCGTCCAGCGGGATCGGGCCGGTGTGGCGGGTGTCGGCCACCATGTCCCAGTCGTCGTGCGCGAGCCCGAGGAGGCGGCGCACCCGGTGCCGGCCGGTCAGGAGGGCCGTCGTGGCCGGGGTGAGGGGATCCTGCTCCGTGATCAGGAGGGTGGCCGCCTGGGTGAAGCACTCCTCCGACGCGGTCAGCTCGTCGTGGGCCTCCAGGGCCTCCGCGATCACCTCCCACGGCGCCGGGTCCGACGGGGCCGCGGCGCGGATGCCCTGGATGAGGGCCCAGGCCTCGGGCTCGTGGCCGTACTCCCACAGGTTCGCCGCCTGCAGCGCCTTGATCAGGTGCGGGTCGGCCGGTTCGCCGGCCAGCAGCTGGTCGTACAGGGCGCTGGCGCGTTCCCGGGCGTCGGCCAGCTCGAGATGGGCCGCGGCCTGGAGCAGCAGGGGCTCCTGGTCCTCGGGGTAGCGGGTCGCCGTGCGGATCAGGCGCTCGGCTTCGGCGATGTGCTCGGCAGGCGTGTCGGGGCGCATGGTTCACACCGTACTGCCGCTGGTCTGTCGGCGGGGGAGGTCTTAAGGTGCGCCCCGTGCGGGATCACATGCGTGTGGTGGTGCAGGGCGGCGGCCGGGGCGCGCGCCGCGCCGGTCTCGCGGGCCTGCTGTGGTCCGCCGCCGAACTGGCCGTCACGGGGGGTGTGGTGGTGTTGCTGCTGGTGGTGCACCAGGTGTGGTGGACCAACCGGCAGGCCCTGGCCTCCGCCCACCGGCAGGTCGCCGCGTTGGAGGGGGAGTGGCGAGCCGGGTCCTCCGGTTCTTCCTCTTCCTCGTCCTCTTCTTCCTTCCCTTCCTCTTTTCCTTCCGCTTCCCCCGTCGAGCCGGACTCCGGTTCCTCGGGTTCCCGTGCTGCTGCGTCCGGGGGCCCGCCCGCCGCCGGCGGCGGGGATTCGGCCCCTTCGTCCCGGCCTTCCGGGGCTTCCGGTGCGTACGGGGTGCTGCGGATCCCGCGGCTCGGGGTCGTGGTCCCGATCGCCCAGGGGGTCGACAGGCGGGCCGTCCTCGACAAGGGGTACGCCGGGCACTATCCCGGGACCGCCCAGCCCGGGGCGGCGGGGAACTTCGCGCTCGCCGGGCACCGCAACACCCACGGGGAGCCGTTCCGGTACATCAACCGGCTGCGGGCCGGGGACGAGCTGATCGTCGACGTCCGGGGGCGGCGGTTCACGTACGTCGTCGGCCGGACGCTGCCGCAGACGGGCGAGCGGGACACGGGGGTGCTCGCGCCGGTGCCGCGGAGCACGGTGCGGCCGGAGTACGGGTACAGCGAGCCCGGCGCGTACATCACGCTCACCACCTGCACTCCGGAGTACACCTCCACGTACCGGCTGGTGGTCTGGGGAACTCTGCGCGACCCCGACTCCGTTGTCAGTGCGGTCGGTTAGGATCGATACCGGTTGATGATCTTGGCGCGGGGGGAAGGGGTGGTTCGGATGCTCGGGCGGTTCTCGCCGGTGTCCTCTGCTGCCGCTCGGCTCGCCCCGCTGCTGCTGCTCGGGGGCCTGCTCGGCCTGCTCGGGCTGTTCCTCGGGGAGAGCGGTCCGGCTGCCGTCGTGATGGCCCTCGCCGCGTTCGCCGCCGTCGTGGCCGTGGGCGCTGCGGCCCTGGCCGCATGCCTGGTACGGCCCGTGCCGCCGCACCGCATACGCACCGCGATCCGTGATCGCGAGCAGCGCACGGCGTTCCTGCCGCAGCGTGATCCCGATGCCTCCGGCCGGTCGCGGCCGAGGGCGCCCGGCCGTCTCGTCCCGACGGCCGCGTAGGGGCGCGCAGCTCTTTGCCCTTTCGTTCCTCAACACCTCGAGCCGTTCTTCCCACCTCGAGGCCGCTGTCGTGCCCCTCGCGGGTCGTCGCATCGCCGAAGTGCCTTTCTTTCGACGTTCGACGAGACCCCTCGGAGGGCCCGCGTGTCCGTTTTCACCCGTCTTGTTGTTGAGCTGGGCCGGTTCCTGGAGCCGGTGCTGGCCGAGTCCGCGACCGCTGCCGCGATCGTGCTGTTCACCGTGCTCGTACGGCTCGCCCTGCACCCGCTGAACCGTGCGGCGTTCAAGGGCGCCACCCCGGTGGCCGGCTGCCTGCCCGTGCTGCTCCAGCTGCCGGTGTTCTTCCTCATGTACCGGGCCTTCACCTCCGCCGGTGAGCTGCTGGACCACCGCCTGCTCGGGGCGCCGCTGGGCTCCCGCTGGGCCGATGCCCTCGGGGCCGGGGGTGTCTTCGGGGCGCAGGGCTTGGTGTTCCTCGGGCTGTTCGCCGCCATCGCCGGTGTCGCGGCCTGGAGTGCGGTGCGCGGGCGGCGGGCCGCCGCCGCGGCCGCCGAGGCGGCGACGGCGGCTGCGAAAGCCGCTCCCGGCGCTGCCCCGGCCCGTGCTGCGGCCGCCGCAGGCGCGCGTACCGGCTCCCCTGCCGCCGCGCTGACTGCCGAGCAGCAGGAGGTGATGCGCAAGGTCGGCGGCGTACTGCCGCTGCTGTCCTTCGGGACGCTGGTCACGGCCGCCGTGGTGCCGCTCGCCGCGGGGCTCTACCTGGTGACCACCACCGCCTGGTCCGTCGCCGAGCGGGCCTGGCTGCAGCACCGCAAGGAGCAGGCCGAGCAGCGGGCCGAGCGGCGGGCCGAGGAGGGCGCGGGGGCGGCCGGCGGACGCGAGCGTTCCAGCCTGTGAACAGGGTCTTGCGGATGGACCGGGCATCTTGGAGGATCAGCCAATCCTCCGATGGCCGCAACCCATCGTCCGGCCCGGGGCATGCCCGTGGGCCGACCACCCTCGACCACGGGAGAAGCCCATGAAACTGCTGCGTGTCGGACCGGCCGGCGGCGAGCACCCCGCGCTGCTCGACCAGGACGGGACCCTGCGCGACCTGTCCGGCCTGATCACGGATGTGGACGGCGCCCTGCTCGCCGACGACTCCGTGCTGTCCCGGGTACGGGACGCGGCGGCATCCGGGGAGCTTCCGGCGCTCGACGCCGAGGGCCTGCGGATCGGCGCGCCGATCGGCCGCATCGGCAAGATCGTGGGCATCGGCCTGAACTACTTCGGCCACGCCGCCGAGATCGGCGCCGAGCCGCCGGCCGAGCCGATCCTGTTCCTCAAGGCCGCCGACACCGTGGTCGGCCCGGACGACACCGTCCTGATTCCGCGCGGCAGCGTCAAGACGGACTGGGAGGCCGAGCTGGGCGTCGTCATCGGCAGCACGGCCCGCTACCTGTCCTCCGCCGAAGAGGGCCTCGCCCACGTCGGCGGCTACACACTAGTCAACGACGTCTCCGAGCGCGAGTTCCAGATCGAGCGCGGCGGCACCTGGGACAAGGGCAAGAACTGCGAGACGTTCACCCCGCTGGGCCCGTGGCTCGTGACGGCCGACGAGATCCCGGACCCGCAGGTCCTGGACGTCAAGCTGTGGGTCAACGGAGAGCTCAGGCAGGACGGCAACACCTCGGACCAGATCTTCCCGGTCGGCGAGGTCGTGCGGTACCTGAGCCAGTTCATGACGCTCCACCCGGGCGACGTCATCGTCACCGGCACCCCGGCCGGCGTGGCCATGGGCCAGCCGGAGCCGAAGCCGTACCTGCGGGCCGGGGACGTCGTGGAGGTGGAGATCGAGCGGCTGGGCCGGCAGCGGCAGGAGTTCAAGAACGCGTAGGGGCAACGCCTGCGCCGTCCCCTTCGCGCTCTGCGCAGCCCTTCTCGCTCCGTAGGGAGGGAACGGAAGGGGTGGGGTCGTGCCTGCCGCATCCGGCAGGCGCGGCCCCGCACCGCTGCCGGGCGCGGCCCCGCGCCGCTGCCGGGCGTCGGCCCCGCCACGCTGCCGGGCGTCGGCCGCGCGCCGCTGCCAGGCGTCGGCCCCGCGCCGCTTCGAGGCGTCAGCCCCGCGCCGCCGCACGGCGTCGGCGCCCGGCGTAGAGCAGCCCGGCGCCCGCGCCCAGCGCCGCCGCGCCCGCCCCGGCCGTCACCGCGACCCCCGCGTTCGCGCCGGTGCTGGCCAGCGGGCCGGACCCGCCCGCGGGGGCCGCCTTCGCGGAGCCGCCGCCCGAGCCCGAGCCGGATCCCGTTCCGGCCTGCGGGGAGGGCTTCGCCGAGGCGTTCTTGTCGGCGTCCTTGCCGCCGGACCCGTCCTTGCCGCCCTCCGCGGCCCGGTCCTTGTCCCGGGCGGTGTGCTGCCCGGTCTTCAGGAACTCGGCGCGGTCCGCCGGAGTACCGGCCAGCGCGGCGGTCGCGGCCTTCTTCAGCTCCGGGCCGGCATCCTTGAGCATCGCCCGGATCAAGGCGGTGTTGTCGCCGTCGCGCAGCTCGTGCTGCGTCTTCGTCACGAAGGTGCGCAGTTCCTCGGGCGTCGGGTTCTTCTCCAGGAGCTTGACGATCCCGTCCTTCAGGCCCGGCCCGGCGTCCTTCAGCAGGCCCAGCAGCAGGACCCTGTCGTCCTCGGCGCGCACCTTGTGCTGCCCGGTCTGGACGAACTCGCGCACCTGTTCGCGCGTTCCGCCGTCCAGCAGCTTGTTGACCGCCTCGGTGATGCCCTTGCCGGCGCCGGGCAGCATGCGCGCCAACTCGACCTTGTCGTCCTCGAAGCGGGCCGCGTGCTGCCCCTCCTTGAGGAAGGCGGTGACGGCCTCCCTGGTGCCCGCCTGCAGGGCGGCCGCGGCGGCCCGCTTCACGGCGGGGCCGCCGGCCGCCTCGATCTGCGCGACCCGCACCAGGTCGTCCTCGAACTGCTGCTTGGCCCACTCGACCTCCAGGAACGTCCGCATGTCCGCGGCCGTTCCCTTCAGGGCCTTCTCCGCCGCCTCGCGCACGCCCGGTCCGCTCGCGGGGTCCGCCAGGATGGCCTGGATGGCGGCCAGGTCCTTCGCGGCCTGCGGGTCCTCCGCCGGCTTGTCCGCGCTCTGCCCGCCCCCTGCCGGATCCGTGTCGGGGACGGTCGGAGCGGCCGGCCGCTCCACCGCCGCCGGCGCGGCCAACGCCGGCGAGGCGAGCAGGACGGCCGGGGCCATCGCGGCCGCGGCGACGGCCGATGCGATCCTGGGCAGCTTCACAGCGGGTCCATTCTTCACACGTCTGATGATCGACAGTCTGTGAAGGATAGATCGTTCGTGCGAGGCAAAGCGCCGATTGTTAACACTTGTATGAAAAACGGGCGGGCCGCAGCCCGACGGGCCGGACCCCGACGGGCCGCAGCCCGGCGTCCGGCGCCCCGGGTCACAGCTCCACCGTCACCCCGTCACGGGACGAGATCCGCGCGGCCTCCAGCACCTCCAGGCACTGCGCCGCCTCCCGCGCCGTGACCGGGGCCGGGCCGCCCTCGCGCAGTGCGGCCGCCACCGCCGCGTAGTACGCCGGGTAGTCGCCCGGCACCGTCGCCACCGGCGTCCCGCCCCCGGTCAGCGGGGACTCGCCCGAGCCCAGCCGGCCCCACATGTGCTCGGGCTCCTCTCCCCACGGGGCGTCGCCGCCCGGCCGGTGCCCCTCGCGCAGGGCGGCCTCCTGCGGGTCGAGGCCGTACTTCACCCAGCCGGCCCGCGAGCCGAGCACGCGGAAGCGGGGGCCGAGCTGGGCGGTGGTCGCGCTGACGTAGAGGTGGGAGCGGATGCCGTTCGCGTGCGTGACGGCGATGAAGGTGTCGTCGTCGGTCTCGGCGCCCGGGCGGCGCACGTCGGTCTCCGCGTACACCCGTACGGCCGGGCCGAACAGCACCAGCGCCTGGTCCACGACGTGGCTGCCGAGGTCGTAGAGCAGGCCGCCGATCTCCTCCGGCGCGCCCGACTCGCGCCAGCCGCCCTTGAGCTGGGGGCGCCAGCGCTCAAACCGGGACTCGAAGCGCTGGATCTCCCCCAGCTCGCCGTCGGCGAGGAGGCGGCGCAGGGTGAGGAAGTCGTTGTCCCAGCGGCGGTTCTGGAACACCGACAGGAAGGTGCCGGTCCGGTCGGCGAGGTCGGCGAGCCCGCGCGCCTCGGCGGCGGTCGCCGCCAGCGGTTTGTCGACGACGACCGGGATGCCGGCCTCCAGGGCGGCCGTGGCGAGCGGGACGTGGGTCCGGTTGGGGGAGGCGACGACGATCAGGTCGAGGCCCGGGTCGCGGTCCCAGAGCTCCTGCGGGGAGGCGGCGATCCGCACGTCCGGGTAGTCCTCGCGGACCTGGTCCTGGCGGCCGGGATCGGAGGTGACGACGGTGTCCAGGACCAGGCCGTCGGTCGCGGCGACCAGCGGCGCGTGGAAGACGGAGCCCGCGAGGCCGTAGCCGACGACGCCTACGCGGAGGGGGGAGCGGGGGGAGACGGCTTCGGAGGCGGAAGCAGGGACGTTCATGCCTCCACTTTGGCAACAGTGTTTCCTAAGTGCAAGGAGGGTGGAGAATGGGCCGGTGGACTGGAGCAACGGAAGCGGCGTGAATCTGCCGGCCCTGCGCGGGCACAACGACGCGCTCGTCCTGGGCCTGCTGCGCGAAGCCGGACCGGCGGGCCTCGGCCGCGCCGACCTCGCCGGCCGTACGGGACTCACCCCGCAGGCCGTCGGGAAGATCACGGCGCGGCTGCGGGCCGGGGGACTCGTCGCGGAGGCCGGCCGCGGGGCCTCCACCGGGGGCAAGCCGCGCACGCTGCTCCGCCTGGCCGCGGAGGCCCGGTACGCGGTCGGCGTCCACGCCGAGCGCGACGAGCTGAGCGCGGTACGGGTCGACCTGGCCGGCACCGTCGTGGACCGCATCCGCGGCCCCCTGGACTTCGGGGCGGGGCCGGACGCCGTGGTGGAGGAGGTCGTACGGGCGGTGAGCCGGCTCAGCGGCGGCGCGGGCGGGCAGCGGGCGCTGCTCGGCGTGGGCGTCGCCGCACCCGGGCCGCTCGACCCGCGCGCCGGGATCCTGGGCCGGGTGACCGGTCATCCGGAGTGGGAGGGGTTCCCCCTGCGGCAGGCGGTCGCGCAGCGACTGGGTCCGCAGGCGCCGCCGGTCCTGCTGGACAAGGACACCAACGCCGGAGCCGCAGCCGCCGGCGGGCCGGGGCGCGCCGGCTCCGGGACCTCGGTGTACCTGCACCTCGGCACCGGCTTGGGCGCGGGACTCCGGCTGGACGGCGAGGTCTACCGCGGGGAGCGGTCCGCGGCGGGGGAGTTCGGACACCAGGTGCTCAGCCTGGACGGGCCGCCCTGCAAGTGCGGGGGACGCGGCTGCGCGGAGGTGCTGTGCCTCGCGGCGGTGGCCCGCGGGGACCTGGACGAGGCGGCCCGGATCCTCGGCGAGGGCGCGGCGAACGTGGTCGCCCTGCTGGACGCGGACCGGGTGTGGCTCGGCGGCCGCGTGGTGGACGCCGCCCCGGAGGTCTTCACGGCGGGAGTCCGCCGCGTCCTGCACAGCCGCAGCCTCGGGGGCCCGCCGCCGGAGGTGGCGGTGGCGCGGGCGGGCGTGGCGGAGGGCGCGGCGGAACTGGCGCTGGGGCTGGTGTACGGGCGGAGGTGAGGGGCCGGGGCGGCAACGCGAGGGCGGGGGCGAGGGGCGGGGACGAAAGGCCGAGGTGGGGGGGCGGGGCGAGGGCCGGGGACGAAAGGCCGAGGTGGGGGGCGGGGCGCTTCGTCCTGCCGCCGGTGCCTCGCCGCCGCTGCCTCGTGGACGCCGCCGCACGGCGGAGCCGCCCCGCTCCTGCGCCGAACAGGGGTACCGCCCGGGGTGTCGGGGCGGGGCGGGCACGGGGCGCCGTGCGCACCTGGCAGGCTGCGGTGAGGGCGTGGTGGTCCCTCGTCCCGTTCCACCGTCAGCCCGTCCGGCGAGCAGCGAAGCGAAGGTCTGCCATGCGACTGCGCAAAGCCCTTGCCCTCTCCGCCGCCCTGGTGGCCCTCGCCGCCGCCGCCCCGACCGCCACCGCGGACATCGGCACCGGCGGCGGTGCCCGGCCCGCTCCCGCCCTCCCGTCCCGTGCGCTGGCCGTCTGCGGCGGCGGCAAGAGCGCCGAGTTCCCCATCGGCGCGCGGATCCGCGGCGGCCCGGCCGTCTACCGCACCGGCGGTGGGTCGCAGAGCTGGTTCCTGGACCTGACGAACACCACGGACAGCGAGTGCACCGCCATCCACCCCGTCGTGGTCCTGACCGACAAGGCGCGGGCGCTGCGGCCCGAGCACCTGGAGATGGAGTTCGAGACGACCCCGGGCGGCACCCCCCGTCCCGTCAGCCTGGAGCACAGCGACCGCGACGAGATCATCGCCGTCTTCGACGGCGGCGGGAGCTTTCCCGGCTTCGCCGTCGGACCCGGCGGGTCGGTGACCGTCCGGGTGCACCTGGGCTTCACCCCCGACGCCCCCCTCGGCGAGGTCGTCGCCGATGCCGCCCTCGTCCAGCGGCGCGGCGACGACGGCGACTGGATCGGCGAGGGCGGCGGGTACCGCTTCACGGTCGACGGCCCCGAGGAGGCGGCGGAGGCGGTGGGGGCGGGCGCCCTCGCGCACACCGGCCAGGCCGGCCGGGCGTACGGCGGCGAGCTCGGGGCCGGGACGGCCGCGGGAGTCGCGGTCGCCGTCGGCGGGCTCCTGCTGCTGGGCGGCCGCAGGCTGCGCCGGCGCACCCCGTCCCGCTGACCTCCGTACACAACGCCCGTACACCGCGCCCGCGTACGCCTCCGCCCCACGCCTCCGCCCCCCACGCCGCGTCCGTCCCGTGGACCCCGTCCGCGTACAGTCGTCCAGCAGTGCGCGCTCTTCCCGCACCTGCGGGTCGAGGACCACGTGGTCTCGGCCTGCGGACGCAGAAGACCCCGCGGGCCGAGATCCCCCGCCGCGTCGCCGAAGCCCTGGAGATGACCGGCATGGCCGCGTACGCCACGCGGCATCCGCGCGAACTGTCCGGCGGGCAGCAGCAGCGCGTGGCGATCGCCCGCGCCCTCGCCATCCGGCCCGGGGGGTCGGATCGCCGTCATGGACCGGGCCCGGCTGCAGGACTGCGGCACCCCGCAGGAGCTGTACCGCTCGCCGCGCACCGAGTTGACCGCCTCCTTCGTCGGCAACGCCAACCTGCTGCCGGTGACGGTGGCCGCCGCGGGGGCGCTGTTCGCGGGCCGGCCGCTGGAGGTGGACCGGGGGCCGGCCGCGCCGGGCGCGCGGGGCGCGCGGGCGACCCCGTGCGTACGACCGCACCGGCCCCGGCTCGGGGCCGGCCCCAACGCGCTGACCGGGCCGCCGTCGGGGCAGGGGCCGGGGCTTCAGCCATCGGACTCCCCCGCCGACAGCAGCACCGCGTCGCGCGGCTCGAAGTGCAGGGTGACCTCGTCGCCGAGCGCCGGGGTCTCGCGCAGCTCGGGCAGGTCGGCCTTGACCCGGTAACCGTCCACGCGACGTACAGCCGGTGCGCCCACCCCGGCCGCTGCGCCCGCCCCGGCCCCCGCCCCGCCCCGGGCCGCCCGTCTGCCGCGCAGTCCGTGGGCACTGTCGTCGTACGCCTCCGTCTTCGCCTCCCGGGCCTTCCGTGAGGCGCTGGGCACCACCGTCTGGCCGGCCGCCGGCGCCACCGCCGGCTGCCTCCTCCTCGGCCTGAACCTCGCGGCCTCCGTGGACGCGTGGAAGTCGGCCACCGGAAGCTGACCGGTCGCCTCCTGGTCCCCCCCCGGCCGACCCCGGAGCCCGAAACGGTCAGTCGCCCTCCGGGGGCGGGGTGTGGCTGGTGTCCTGGGCGTGGTACCGGCGGAGGAGGTCGGCTTCGTGGGTCTTGTCGGGGAAGAAGGCGAGGACGATCGCGGCGCCGACGGCCGTGGCGAGGATGCCTGCGGTGTAGGCCCAGTGGTCCCCGTGCAGGAACGCCGTTTTGGCTGCCGAGGTGATCTGGGAGGCGTATTGCGGGTACCGGGTGGCGGTGTCCGCGGCACTGGAGAAGGACTTGGTCAGCTCCGTCTTGGTGGAATCGGCGATCGCGGAGGCCTCGTCGGAGGTGCCGACGAGTTTGGTCATCTCCCGGGCGTAGCCGGCGGTGAGCAGGGCGCCGAAGACGGACTGCATGAGTGCGCCGCCCAGGTCTCGTTGCAGGTCCGCGGTTCCCGACGCCATGCCGGCGCGGGCGGGTGGGACGGAGCCGGTCAGTGAGTGCGCGGCGGGAGTCTGGGCGAAGCCGACGCCGATGCCGACGAAGCCGTAGCCGAGGGCGACTGGCCAGTACGGTGCGCCGTCCTTCCACAGCAGCAGCATCGTCAAGAAGGCCAGGAGCACGAAGAGGTAGCCGAGCAGGAGCGTCCTGCGGGAGCCGATGGATTCCACCAGTTTGGCCGATCGGGGGGCGACGACCACCATGAGCACCGCTGCCGGCAGGACCGCGGCGCCGGCGGTCAGGGTGGTGTAGCCCAGCACGTTCTGCAGGAACTGCTGGCCGACGAACATCGCCCCCATCAGCGAGCCGAACACGATGATTCCCGCAAGGGCCGCCACCCAGAACGTCGGCCGGCCCGCCACGGTCAGGCTGTACAGGGGGTTCGCGGCCCGCAGCTGCCGCACGACGAACGCGGCCAGGGCGGCCAGCGTGACGAGGGCGAGGATGAGCAAGAGGGTGCCGGAATTCGGCACGACGGCCACGTTGATGCCCAGGATGAGCGCCCCCACCAGCACGATCGAGAGTGCCCCGCCCAGGTGGTCGACCGGTTCGGTGGTCTCGTTCACCTGCGCGGGAACGTAGCGCCAGGCCATCACCAGAGCCGCCACTGCGATCGGCACCGTGAGCAGGAAGACCGACCCCCACCAGAAGTTCCGCAGCAAGATCCCGGCCATCAGCGGCCCCAGGGCGGCGAAGGCCGCGCCGACGGCGGACCACAGAGCGATCGAGCGGGTCCGCGCCGCGCCGCTCCACAAGGCGGTGATCAGGGCCAGCGTGGTCGGGTAGCACATGCCGCCGGCCACCCCGCCCAGGATCCGGGCGGTGATGAGGACGTCGGCGTTGGGGGAGTACGCGGCCAGGAACGAGAAGGGCAGCGACAGAGCCGAGCCGGCCAGCAGCATGAGCTTGCGGCCGTAGCGGTCGCCCAGCGCGCCGAGATACAGCACCGACGCCGCCAGACCCAGGCTGTAGCCGACCGCGATCAGGTTGAGCTCTGCCTGGGAGGCGTTGAACGCACGGCCGATCGTGGGCAGCGCCACGTTGGCGACCGCCAGGTTCAAGTTCGCGACCGCCGCGGCCAGGATCAGCGCGACCAGGACGAAGGACGCGTGCCGGGGAACGGCCTGCGGGCCGCCTGGCCCGCCCGGAATCGTCATGAGCACCCCCGCCCCGCGACCTTGACTGCGAAGCCAGCAACCCTGCCGGCCACTGCCCGCGCCCGCTGCACCGCTTCCACCAGGCCATTATCAAGGGCCCATGTCCCGGCGGCCCGAGGCGCGGGCCGAGGACGGGGGGCTGCCGCTGAAATGGCGCAGCCGGTCCACCCCGTCCAGCTCCACCCTCCGGGAGCGCGGCACCTCCGTCATCGCCAAGGGCGCCGGGATCCCCGCCGGTTCGGTGCGCAGCGACCTCAAGCGCGTCGACGTCGCGGCCGGGCGCGCTCGCCCACGTCGGCGTCGCCGCCGACAGTGCCATCGACGGGATCGCGGTCAACGCCCCGGACGACAACGACGCGTTCGACACCCTGCGCCCCGCCCTGCAGGGCGGCGTGGACGAGACCGGCATCCCCGCCGGGTTGGAGGACGCTGGACCACGTCCATCTGACCCGAGCGGCCCGCCCGCACGGTCCGAACGTCCGGGCCGTGGACGGCAGGAGCGCCCACGGCCCGGCCCCGATAGGGTGGTACAGACCAGAGTGCACAGGTCAGAGGACATGGCCACCGAGAGCGGAGAACAGTCCCGTGGGAGAGCGCAAGCCGATCGAATCCTGGCTCACCGACATGGACGGGGTCCTCATCCACGAGGGCACCCCGATCCCCGGTGCCGACGCCTTCATCAAGCGGCTGCGCGAGTCCGGCAAGCCCTTCCTGGTCCTGACCAACAACTCGATCTACACCCCGCGGGACCTGCAGGCCCGCCTCAGCCGCATGGGCCTCGACGTGCCCGTCGAGAACATCTGGACCTCGGCCCTGGCCACCGCCAAGTTCCTCGACGACCAGCGCCCGGGCGGCACCGCGTACGTCATCGGCGAGGCGGGCCTGACCACCGCCCTGCACGACATCGGCTACGTCCTGACCGACCACGACCCCGACTACGTGGTCCTGGGCGAGACCCGTACGTACAGCTTCGAGGCGATGACGAAGGCGGTCCGCCTGATCAACGCGGGCGCCCGCTTCATCTGCACCAACCCCGACGAGACCGGCCCCTCCACCGAGGGCCCGCTGCCCGCCACGGGCGCCGTCGCCGCGCTGATCACCAAGGCCACCGGCAAGCAGCCGTACTTCGCCGGAAAGCCCAACCCGCTGATGATGCGCACCGGCCTGAACGCCATCGGGGCCCACTCCGAGACCAGCGCGATGATCGGCGACCGGATGGACACCGACGTCCTCGCCGGTCTGGAGGCGGGCATGCAGACCTTCCTCGTGCTGACGGGCCTGACGACGGTCGAGGACACCGAGAAGTTCCCGTACCGCCCGACCAGGACGGTCGACTCCATCGCTGACCTGGTCGATCTCGTCTGATCCGATCGGGTCAAGCGCGCGCCGCTCCGGATGCGGAGCGGCACCCGGCGCGTGAACCTCCTTGAGAGGAGGTTCACCATGCGCAGTGCTCTGATCGCCGTCCGTACGGGCGGTGTGGCCGTCGCCCTGACGGCGCTCGCCGCCGTGTCCGCGCCGTCCGCCGCCCTGGCGGCCGAGGAGGCCCGCGGCAGCGTCTCGGCCGATCCGCGCCAAGCCGAACCGGGGGCCCAGGTCAAGCTGCACGTCCGCGGCTGCGACGGCCGCTGGGCGGCCGCCAAGTCCGCCGTCTTCGTCGCGGACGCCAACCTGTCCTCCGGCCGCGACGGCGACCGGACGCTGGGCGGTGACGCGATGATCAGCTCGCGGGCCGAGCCCGGCCGGCACGACATCCGGGTGTCGTGCGACGGCGAGGAGGTGCGCGGCTCCGTCGAGGTGGTCCGCCACCGCCAGGGAGACGACCGGGACAAGGAGCGCGAGAAGGAGCAGGAGAAGGGCCGCGACAAGGAGCGCGACAAGGAGCGCGAGGACCGCGACCAAAGCCGCGACCAGGGTCGGGACGAGAGCCGGAACGAGAGCCGGGACGAGAGCCGGGACGAGAGCCGTGACCAGGGCCAGGGCAGCGACGAGCACCCGGACGCCCACCGCACGCCGAGCAAGCCCGTCCACGCGGGCGGCGGCGGCATGGCCGCCGAGCTCGCCGAGCGGGCCCGCCTCGCCCAGGCGCAGAACGGTGCGGGGGTCGCGGGGCAGGACCAGGCCACCGCGGCGAAGAAGAGCCACGGCGGCGACGGCCCCGGCCTGCCGCACACGGTGATCGGCGCCGTCCTCGCGGCCGCGGCCACCCTGGCGGTCGCCGGCCGGGCGCTCGCGCTGCGCCGACGCCGCAGCGGCGAGTGAGGCCCCGGCCGTGTCGGACCCGGGGGAGTCGCGGCCTTCCGGCGGCGGGCGCCTGCTGACCTTCGCCGCCTGGTCGGTGCTGGTCCTCGGGCTGTGGCTGTGGGGCCGCGAGATCACCGGCGTGCCGGAGCCGCATGCGGCCGGGCAGGCGGGCGGGTCCGCGCTGTCCGTGCCGGTCCCGGGCCTGCCGGACGCGCACGCCCCGCTGGAGCCGTCCGAGCCGGTACGGGTGGACGTGCCCTCGCTCGGGATCCGGGCCCCGGTGATGCCGCGCGGCCTGGACGCGCAGGGCGCGCTCGACCCGCCCCCGTACGACCGCCCCGGCACCGTCGGCTGGTGGAGCGGCGGCGCCAAGCCGGGCGAGGAGGGGGCCGCGCTGCTGGTCGGGCACGTGGACACCGCCTCCAAGCCGGCGGTGTTCTACGGCCTGAGCACCATGAAGCCGGGCGTCAGGGTGCGGGTGGTCCGGGCGGACGGGCGGGTCGCCGAGTTCACGGTCGAGGACGTACGGGTCCTCGAGCGTGCCGGCTTCGACGCGGACAGGGCGTACGGCAGCCGGGTGCCGGGCCGGGCCGAGCTGCGGCTGGTGACCTGCGGGGGAACGTACGACAAGGCGGCCGGGCAGTACACGGCGAACGTGGTGGTGTCTGCGTACCTGACGGGCACGGCGGCGGGACCGGGGCCGGGGTCGGGGTCGGCTACGGGCACGGGACTGCCGCCGGGGCCGTCGGCGGTGTGAGCGGGCGGACCGGCAGCGGGCGACGCGCCGGGCCGGGGCCGAACGGCGGAAACCTCGGACAACGAAGAAGCCCCTCGCAGTTCTCACTGCGAGGGGCTTCCTCTTGTCGGTGCGCCGCCAGGGACTCGAACCCCGGACCCGCTGATTAAGAGTCAGCTGCTCTAACCAACTGAGCTAGCGGCGCCTGCTGACAGAGAAAACTCTACCCCACTCCCGGAGGTGCTCGTGACCAGCCGCGCCCACCTTGTCCGATTAACCCATGTTTGGGGCGTTTATCGTGCACGATATGTCTGGGCCGAGCCGATCTGACACCCCGGCAGATTTCGGGCCGCCCGATCCGTGGACGAAGTGGACGAGCAGGGGAGTGGACGGAACCGCATGACGATGCAGCCCCCGGTGCATGTGCCGGCGCCGAAGCCGACGCCGATGCCGACGCCCGTTTTCGAGGAGTACGAGCCCGCGGGCGACTGCGCCTGCCCCGGCTGTGTGCAGCGGCGGCGCTCCCTCGCCCGTGCGCGGGCCATACCGCTCCGGGACGGCGGCCACCCGGCCGCACGCGGTGCCCGGCGGGCGCTGGTCCTGGCCACCGCGGCCGGCGTGGTCCTGGGCGGCGGCGGTTCGGCCGCCCTCGCGGCCCATGCCCCCGTGGGCCACGGCCAGGGCGGCCACGGCCAGGGCCACGGCCAGGGGCAGGGGCAGGGCCACGGCGAGGGGCGCGGCCCCGGCGAGGGGCGCGGCCACGCCCCGGCCGCGAACCCTAGGCCCACGACGGACCCCGCGGCAGGCCGCGGTCCGGCGTCCGGGCCCGAGGCGGACGCCGGGGACGAGCCCGCCACCCCGCAGGGCACCCGGGCACCGCTGCACGGGCGCCCGGCGCCGGGGAAGCCGGCGGGCTTGCCGGGCTCCCCGTCGACCGTGAAGCGGCTCGACCGGACGACGATCATCAACCGGGCGAAGCTGTGGCTGGACGCGAAGGTCCCGTACAGCATGTCCTCGTACTGGACGGACGGCTACCGGCAGGACTGCTCCGGCTACGTCTCGATGGCCTGGAACCTGGGCTCGAACGAATGGACCGGCAGCCTCGACAAGTTCGCCACCAAGATCACCAAGGACGAGCTGCTGCCGGGCGACATGCTGCTCTTCCACAACCCGGAGAACGAGACGAACGGCTCGCACGTCGTCCTCTTCGGCGGCTGGGTCGACGAGACGAAGACGCACTACACCGCCTACGAGCAGACCCGCCCGAACACGCGGAGGGCGGCGACGCCGTACGGGTACTGGACGAACGCCTCGAAGTACGTGCCGTACCGGTACCTGGGGGTGACGGGCGGGCTGACCGTCCCGGACCCGGGCACGGGAACCGGCACCGGCACCGGGACCGACCCGAAGCCCGTGGTCCCGCCGACCACCGCCTTCCCCGGGGCGGACAAGTTCGGTCCGGGCGCGGACAACGAGTACGTCGCCCAGCTCGGCAGGATGCTGATCGACCGGGGCGGCCGGCGGTTCTACCCCAACGGCGTGAGCACCAAGTGGAGCAACGCCGACCTGCTGGCGACCACGGCGTTCCAGACCGCGCAGGGCTGGACGGGCGCGGACGCCGACGGCATCCCCGGCCCCGAGACCTGGCGGCTGCTGGTCGAACGCACGGGCAAGGACATCCGCCCGACGGTGGACCCGGCCTCGGGCCCGAAGGGCACCCCGGCGCACCCGGGCCGCCCGGTCCCGAAGACCACCCCCGGCCCGACGGCCACCCCGGGCCCCACCACTCCCTCCGCCACACCGGGCCACGCGGAGCACTCGCGCCCCTCGGGCAGCACAACGCACCCGGCGCACCCGCGCCCGTCCGGCGCCCCGGGTCACGCGCGCCCGTCCGGAACCTCGGGCCACGCGGGACACCCGCAGCCCTCCGGCACCGCGACCCACCCGGCCGCCACGCGCTCGTCCGCGACGGCGGGCCCAGCGGAACCGTCGGGCCAGGCGGGACCCTCGGGCCGACCGGCAGCAGCCACGGCGCCGGCCTACCCGGGGGCGTGGGCGTTCCGCCCGGGATCCACCCACCCGTCCATCACCGCCCTCGGCCGCCGCCTGGTGGAGAAGGGCTTCGGCAAGCACTACACCACCGGTCCGGGCCCCAGCTGGAGCGAGGCCCACCGCCGCAACGTCGAGGCGTTCCAGCGCGCCCAGGGCTGGCGCGGTGCCACGGCGAACGGCTACCCGGGCCCGGAGACCTGGCGGCGGCTGTTCGCATGACGGAGGCAACGATGTACCCCACGCGCACCACCTCGACGACGGGCACCTGGCACGTCCCGCCGACGCCGCCGGCCCCTCCGACGGCCCACACCACGGGCCGCCTGTACCCGCCCCCGGAACGGCCCGCGCCGCTCACCCCGGCGGCCTGCCCGGCCGGAGCCACCGTGCCGGCCACCCCGGGCGGGCTCCCGGCGGGGAGCCCCACGGCGGCCTCCGTCTCCGCCGCCACCCCCAGTCGGCCGCAGGCCGGGCGCGCGGCGGCGCCCCCGGCCTGCGGCTCCGCGGGAGCGGGTGCTCCGCAGCCGCTCGCGCGGAGTGCCACCCCGCTCGGCCCGCAGGCCAGCGCTTCGGCCGCGGCCACCCCCGCGCCGACGGTGGCGGCGCCCCCCGGATCCGCCGGAACGGCGACGCCCCCGGCCGAGCGGGAGGCCGTCACCGGGCCCCGGACGGCAGCGGATGCCGCCGGGCACACGCCCCTGCCGGGCGCCGGCGAGCGGCACGCAGCTGCCGCGCCGGCGTCGCATCCCGTCCGGGATGCCGCGCCGCTCGCCGTGCCGATCCGGCCGCAGACCCCGCCCGTCGGCTCCGCCGGTACGGGTTCCGCGTCGGCGGGCCCGGTCGGCCGGGAGGCGAACGGCTCGTCGGCGGATCCCGTCGCCCGGCCTGGTGGGGCCGGGGAGGCCGGGCCCGTGCCCGCGGTCCGGCAGGCGCCGGTCGTTGCCGCCGAAGGCGCGATCGTGCCCGACTCCCGCGCCGGCGAACGGCACCCAGCGGCCGCGGTGGCCCCGCATCCCATGCAGGATGCCGTGCCGTTGGCCGTGCCGGCCCCGCCCGCGCCCGTCGGCTCCGCCGGCACGGGTTCTGTGTCGGCAGGCCCGGTCGGCGGAGAGGCAAACGGTTCGCCGGCGGATCCCGTCGCCCGGCCTGCCGGAGCGGAGGAGGCCGGGCCCGTGGCCACGGCCCGACGGGCGCCGAGCGCTTCCGTCGAAGGGGCGGTCGTGCCGGGGGCCGCAGTCGCTGAGCGGCATGCGGCCGCCGCCGCGGCAACGAATCCCGCGCGGGATGCCGCGCCGCTTGCGGTGCCGATCCGGCCGCAGACCCCGCCCGTCGGCTCCGCCGGAACGGCTGCCGCGTCGGTGGGCCCGGTCGGCCGGGAAGCGAACGGCTCGCCGGCGGACCGGCCGGCGGAGCCCGCCGCCCGGCCGGCCGCCACGGCGCAGTGGTCGCCGGTCGCTTCCGCCGGAGGCGCGGTCGTGTCAGGAGCCGGAGTCGCTGAGCGGCATGGGGCCGCCGCGGTGGCGCCGGTGGCGGGACCGGGTCCCGTACGGGGCGGCGCGGTTCGGCCTGCTGCGTCGGCCGGCGCGTCGCCGGTGCGGTCGGCGGAGCCCGTCGCCGCCCGGGACACGGTGCAGGCCGACCGGCAGTCCGACGGCCGGCACCCTCTGGCAGCCCCGGACCGAGCGCCGGGCCGCGGCCCGGCGCTCGCTTCGGTGACCGGGGCGGTCGAGCGTGCTGCGGCGGGAGGCGGAGCGAGCGGCGGACCGGTCCGGACTGCGGAGCCGTCGCCCTCGTACCCGTCCGGCCCGGTCCCGGCGGCCACTGCGGTGGAGGGCGACCCGGCATCCGGTGCGGCAGCGGGTCCTGCCGCCGCCCCCCGGCCCGTGCCGGCCGGCCCGCGGCCCGCGGTTTCCGCGGTCGTGCCCGGCGCTGGCTCCGCTGCCGACTCTCCGGTGGTGGCGGCTCCTGTGTCGCAGGGCTCCGCCGGTTCCGTTTCTCCGGTCTCGGCTGACGCTCGGCCCACGGTTTCCGCGGTCGTGCCCGGCGACGGTTCCGGTGACGACTCTCCGGTGGGGGCGGCTTCTGTGCCGCAGGGCTCTGCCGGTTCCGTTGCACCGGCGGGCCTGCGGCCCCCGGTTTCCGCGGGCGGGTCCGCTGCGGCTCCCGAGCCCCACCGCTCTGCCGGTTCCGTGGCTTCGGCTGCGGCCCGTCCGCGGCCCGTGGTTTCCTCGGGCGGCCCCGGCGCGTCGGCGGGGTCGGCTCCTGCCGCGCCCGTCGCGTCGCGGGGCTCGGGTTCGGCTTCGGCGTCGGCCGCGGCGGCCGGCACCTGCGCCCCGTCGGCTCCGGCCGCTCCGGGGCGTGGGAGTGGAGCCGCGGCCGCAGCCGGGGTTCGCCGCCCCGAATCCGGCGGCGGCGACGGCGACGGCGACGGCGCGCCGGGAGAGGCCGCCGCCCCCGCCGCCCCCGCCGCCCCCGCCCCCGCCGCGGCATCGGAGGCACCGCGCGGCTGGGTGGTCGGGGTTCCGGCGCAGGTGGCCGTCGCGGCGGGCGGGGTCGCCCTGCCGCACGGGCGTCCGGCCGGGGATGCCGACCCGGTGGCGCCGGCGCGCCTGCGCGAGGCGCCCGGCCAGGATCCCGACGCGGCCGCGTCCCCGGGCCTGGACATCCCGCACCCCGCGGACGACGAGGCGGCGCACTCCGGCGCGGCCGCCCTGCGCCGCCGCGGCTTTGACCCCGCCGTCGCCGACATCGTCACCCGGGCCGTGGCCCGCGGCATGCCCGGCGACCCCGCGGACGACACGCCGGACCTGCCGCGCAGCGGGCCGGGCCGCGGTGTCGCGGTCACCGAGGTCCCGGTGCACCTGCCCTTCCTCGGCGAGCCGCGCCCCGCCCCGGAGGCCCCCCAGCCCGCCGCTGGCCCGAAGGCCACGGCCTCCGCCCCGGCCCCGGCCTCAGGCCCCGCCGCCCGCCTGCCCCGCCCGGCCCCCGGCCGCCGGGTGCCGCGCGGCGACGACCTGCTGCGCGAGCACCGCGGTCCGGTCCTGCCCGGCTGGGTCGGCGTCGGGGTCGGCGCGCTCGCCCTGGCCGGCTGCCTGGCCGTGCTCTGGCGGGCCGGGGTCGTCCCGGCCCCGCTCGTGGCCGCGTTCGGCGCGGCGCCCCGCGCCTACCACGGGCTGCGCGCCACCCACTGGCCCCCGCTCGCCTTCCTCGGCGTCGTGGCGCTCCTCGCCCTCGGCGGCCTGGGCCGCGGCAAGGCCGGCCACGCCTGGGTGCTCACCCTGTTCGGCCGCTACCGCGGCACGGTGCGCCGCACCGGCCTGACCTGGATCAGCCCCCTGCTCCTGCGCCGCCGCGTCGACGTGCGCCTGCGGCACTGGCGCAGCGACCCCATGCCCGCCGTGGACGCGGGCGGTCTCGCCCTGCAGGTGGTCGTCCAGGTCGTGTGGCAGGTCAAGGACACCGCCCGGGCCACGCTGGCCGTCGCGGACCACACCGATTACCTCGCCGAGCAGGTCGAGTCGGCGATGGCCCGGGTGCTGTCGCAGCTCCCGGCCGACGCCTTCCACGAGGACGCGCCGACGCTGCGGGACGCCGAGGCGGTCGGCGACGCGCTGACCCGGATGCTGGCCTGTGAGACCGAGGCGGTGGGCATCGAGGTGTACTCCGCCCAGCCGACCCGGATCGAGTACGCGCCCGAGGTCGCCGAGGCGATGCGGCGCCGGCGTGTCGCCGCGATCGACGCCAAGCACCGCGACACGGTGCTGACCTCGATCGTGGACGCCGTCGACGACACCGTCCACCGCCTGACCTCGCGCGGCCTGGTCGAACTCGACGACTACGAGCGCAAGGCGCTGGTCAAGGACCTCACGGTCGCCTTCTACACCGGCCGCCCGGAGTAGGGGGCCGGAGGGGACGGAAGAGCAGCAGCAGCCGGCTCCAGGCCCCGCCGCACCGGCGGCCGCGTCCCGCGGCCCCGGCGGCGGGGCCCCGTCATGCCGGACCGGACCAACGGCCCCGCCGCATTGGTCTGGACATGGCCAACTCCCGTCAATAATCTGGGACTTGGTCTAGACCTGAAAGCCGCCTCGACGCGCGCGGCTGCGGGGCGGTGCATGCGCCGCCCCGCAGCCATCCCCAGCGTGCGCACGCTCGCGCCGTACCTCCCCCCCCCCCACGCCCAAGGAGCATCAGCATCATGCGTCCCTTCCGCATGCCCCTGCGCATGCCCCGACGAGCCGGCTCGGCCCTGGTCGGGCTCGGCTGTCTCGCCGGACTGGCGTTCGCCACCGCCCCCACCGCCAGCAGCCACGGCTACACCGACACCCCCATCAGCCGCCAGAAGCTCTGCGCCAACAGGACCGTCGCCGACTGCGGCCCCATCCAGTGGGAGCCGCAGAGCGTCGAGGGCCTCAAGGGCTTCCCGGCCGCCGGCCCGGCCGACGGCCGGATATGCGCCGGCGGCCACGGCGAGTTCGCCCAGCTCGACGACCCGCGGGGCGGGACCTGGCCCGCGACCAAGGTGAGCAGCGGGCAGAGCTACGGCTTCCGCTGGCAGTTCACCGCCAACCACTCCACCACCGACTTCAAGTACTACGTCACCAGGAACGGCTGGGACCCCACCAAGCCCCTCACCCGCGCCGCCCTCGAGTCGCAGCCCTTCCTCACGGTCGCCTACAACGGTGCCCGGCCCGCGATGACCACCGTCCACCAGGGCGCCATGCCCAGCGGCAAGACCGGCCGGCACATGATCCTGGCGGTCTGGACGATCAACGACACCCAGAACGCCTTCTACGCCTGCTCCGACGTCGAGTTCTGACGCATTCATTTCTGACGGTACGTCAGCTACCCTCCGGCGGCATGCGGACGACGACGACACCCGAGACCGTGGCGGAGCTCATCGCCCGCCAGTGGGGCGACCACCGGCCCGGACTCAAGCACCCCGCCACGGCCACCGCCCCGGGCGCAGCCGCCGGCACCGTGGTCCTCAGTCGCCACCGCACCGCACAGGAGAGCGCCGCGCGCGCCGCGCTGCTCGTCGACCTCCTGCCGCCGGGGGCCGAACCGCACATCGCGGTGCTGCTCGAGAACACCCCGGAGTTCCCGTTCTGGCTCGGCGCGGCGGCCCTCGCCGGGGCCGCCGTCGCCGGAATCAACCCCACCCGGCGCGGCCCCGAGCTGGCCCGGGACATCCTGCACACCGACTGCCGGATCCTGGTCACCGAGCCGGCCCACCTGCCGCTCCTGCGCGGCCTCGACCTGCCGGGCGTCCGGATCCTGGTGACCGGCACCGAGGAGTACGCCGACCTCCTCGCCCCGTACGCGGCCGCCGCGCCCGGCGAGGCCGTGGCCGTGCGCCCGGGCCCAGGCCCGGGCTCCCGCTTCCTCCTCTACTTCACCTCCGGCTCCACCGGCGCGCCCAAGGCCGCCGTCTGCACCCAGGGCCGGCTGGCCGCCGCGGGGGCCTCGCTGGCCCGCGGTTTCGACGTCACCCCCGACGACGTCCACTACGTCTGCATGCCGCTCTTCCACGGCAACGCCGTGATCGCCGACTGGCTGCCCGCCCTCGTCGGGGGCGCCCCCGTGGCCCTGCGCCGCCGGTTCTCCGCCTCCGCCTTCCTGGACGACGTCCGCGCCTACGGGGCGACCTACTTCACGTACGTCGGCCGGGCCGTGCAGTACCTGCTGGCCACCGACCCCCGCCCCGACGACCGCGACCACTGCCTGCGCCTCGGCTTCGGCACCGAGGCCGGGGCCGTGGACGCGGCCCGCTTCGCCGAGCGCTTCGGGGTCCGGCTGGTGGAGGGGTACGGGGCCACCGAGGGCGGCGCCTCCGTCCGGAGGACCCCGGACACCCCGCCCGGCGCCCTGGGCCGGGCGGCCCCCGGCGACGACCTGGCCGTGGTCGACCCGGAGACCGGCGCCGAGTGCCCGCCGGCCGCGTTCGACGGGCGCGGCCGCCTGCGCAACGGATCCGCCGCGATCGGCGAGCTCGTCAACCGGGGCCGCAGCCTCTTCGAGGGCTACTGGCGCAACCCCGAGGCCGAGGCCGCCCGCACCCGCGACGGCTGGTACTGGACCGGGGACCTCTTCTACCGCGACGCCGACGGGTTCCTCTACTTCGCGGGCCGCACCGACGACCGGCTGCGGGTCGACAGCGAGAACCTGGCCGCCGCGGTGATCGAGAACATCCTGGCCCGCTGGGCCCCGGCGGCCGCCGTCGCCGTGTACGCGGTGCCGGACGAGGCCGCCGGCGACCAGGTGATGGCGGCGATCGCCCTGCGCCAGGGCGAGGAATTCCGGCCGGAAGCCTTCGAGGCGTTCCTCGCGGCCCAGCCGGACCTGGGCACGAAGATGGCCCCGCGCTACGTCCGTATCGTGCGGACCATGCCGACCACCGCAACGAACAAGATCCACCGGGTGGCCCTGCGGCGCGCGGCCTTCCTGCCCCGACCCCCGTCGCCGGGCGCCCCCGGCCCGGACCCCGTCTGGTGGCGGCCCCGCAGCGCACCGGGCCGGCCCGGTGCCGCGGGCGGGGCCGCCGGCACCCCGGGCACCGCCGGCTACCGCCTGCTGGAGGCGGATTCCCTGGCCGCGCTGCTCGCCGCGTACGCCGCCCACGGGCGGGCGGGGCTGCTGGAGGGCTGAGCCGGGGATCTGGTTTGGAGCACCCCTCGGGAGCAGGTAGTATTTTCTCTGTCAGCAGGCGCCGCTAGCTCAGTTGGTTAGAGCAGCTGACTCTTAATCAGCGGGTCCGGGGTTCGAGTCCCTGGCGGCGCACCTGTCCTTCGGGCGGTTTCCGGTTCACCGGAAACCGCCCGAAGTGTTTTCGCCCGCCCGACGGTGGGCAGTGTCTGCGAGGCCGGAACTCACGCCTCCGGTCCGACTTCCGGGGTCGCGGCTTCCCCCGTGAGCCGCGTCACAGGGCGAGTGAGAGCAGGAGCGGCGCTGCCTTCCGGTTCAGGGTGTCCGCGGCGGCCCGCAGTCGGTGCGCGTGCTCGACCGGCATCGACAGCGCGAGGCAGCCCACCGCCGCGCCCGCGGTGATCGGCACCGCGGCGCAGACCGTGCCGACCGCGTACTCCTGGAGGTCGAGCACCGGGACGGTGGCCGGCTGGCTGTCGAGCTTGGAGAACAGGATCCGCTCGTTCGCGATCGTCTTCGACGTCAGCCGGGCGATCTTGTGCCGGGACAGGTGGTCGCGGCGCCCGTTCTGGTCGAGCTGGGTCAGCAGGCACTTGCCGACGGCGCTGGCGTGCGCCGCGGAGCGGAAGTCGACCCACTCGTGCACCTTCGGGGTGCGCGGGCTGTCCGCGAACTGCGTGATCTTCACCTCGCCGTCCACGTACCGGCTGATGTACACGGCCGCGCCCACCGAGTCCCGCAGCCGGTCCAGGGTGTCCTGGAGCTTGTGCTGGAGGGCCTGCTGTTTGTCTATGCCCGAGCCGAGCAGGACGAGCGAGTCCCCTATGGCGTAGGCGCCGTCGGACACCTGGAGCACGTATCCCTCGCGGCGCAGCATGAGGAGCATGGGGGCGAGATGGACCGCGGGCAGGCCGGTCTCGCGCGCGATCTGTACGTCGGTCACGCCGCCGGTGTGGCGGGCGACCGTTTCGAGTACGCGCAGGGCGTACTGCACCGAGTGGAACGGCGCGGTCGGCTCGGGCTTCAGCGCCACGGTTTCCCCCTAGCAGGTTGTTACCGCTTGCCCTACCACGATAGCCATCAAGAGGCCCACGTGGAGCGCCTGTTGATGAGATTGATGGCTCAATCATGTCCCCCTGCCAGGACCTAATCCATTGGCATATGCCATGGTCATGAGCCCGCCCGCCTGGCGCCGGGAATGCCCGCCCGCGGCCCTTGGTTCGAGTTCTTCGTACGGAGGCGGAAGCGAGACGGGAGCGACGATGAGTGACACCGGAGCAGTCGGCGGAGCCGGCACCGGCGGCGGAGCCCGAACACCCGACCGGGCCGGAGCGCCGGACGGGGCCGACGGCGGCGCCGACGCGATCCGGGGCACCGCCCGCGGCCGGGCGCCGGTGCCGCTCTCGGTGCTGGACCTCGTCACGGTCGGCGCCGGCAGCACCGCGGCCGAGGCCCTGCGCACCTCCGTCGCGATCTCGCAGCTCGCCGAGGCCCGCGGCTACCACCGCCACTGGGTCGCCGAGCACCACTCCATGCCTGGCGTGGCCAGCTCCTCCCCGGCCGTGATCCTGGCCCACCTCGCCGCCCACACCTCCCGCATCCGGCTCGGCTCGGGCGGGGTCATGCTGCCCAACCACGCACCGCTCGCGGTCGCCGAGCAGTTCGGCACCCTGGAGGCGCTCGCCCCGGGCCGCATCGACCTCGGCCTCGGCCGCGCGCCGGGCACCGACGGCCGCACCGCCGCCGCGCTGCGCGGGCCGGGCCGGCTCGACGAGGCGGCCGACGAGTTCCCCCGCCGACTCGGGGAGCTCATCCGCTTCCTCGACGACGACTTCCCCGACGCCCACCCCTACGCCCGGGTGCACGCCGTGCCCGGCCCGGTCCAGGGGCCGACGGGGCGTCCGCCGCTGTGGCTGCTCGGCTCCTCCGGGTTCAGCGCCCGCCTCGCCGGCGAGCTCGGCCTGCCCTTCGCGTACGCCCACCACTTCTCCGCGGCCGGCACCCTGCCCGCGCTCGACCTCTACCGGCAGAGCTTCCGGCCCTCGGCCGTGCTGGACGCCCCGTACACCCTGATCGGGGTCGCGGCGCTGGCCGCCGACACCGACGGGGCCGCCCGCGCCCAGGTGCTGACGGGCGCGCTGTCGATGCTGCGGCTGCGCAGCGGCCGGCCGGGGCTGGTCCCGACCCCCGAGGAGGCCGCCGCCCACGACTACTCCCCGCTGGAACGGGAGTTCGTCGACAGCTGGACCGCCAACGTCGTGCACGGCACTCCCGAGGAGGTCGCCGCCGGGCTCGACGCCCTCGCCGAGCGCACCGGCGCGGACGAGCTGATGCTGACCTCCAGTGCGCACAGCGGGGCGGCCCGGCTGCGCTCGTACGAGCTCGTCGCAGATGCGTACGGGATGGTGTCCGAAGGGCCGCGAGCTGACTGAGCCCGGGGATGCGGGGTTCGGCTGGTTCGTTGCGGAAACCGTGCGGGAGCGTGTCCTAAGGCACCCTTAAACCGCTCGTCACCCGGGGTGGCGGGCGGTTCTTCATGCCCTCGCACGCCTCTGACGAGGGGATTTGCCTGCCGAATGGTCTAGTCCTTCTTTGGTCCAAACCATTGACGGGATCCTCCGGTGATCGCTTCACTTCTCGCACCCGAACCTCTTGCCTTCCCCTCCCACTTCCCGGAGGCAGTTCATGCACATCCGCAACCCCCTCATCGCGGCCGCCGCCACGGCCGCGCTGGCAGCCGGAGCGCTGGCCGGCTTCGCGGGTCTCGGCACCGCCCAGGCAGCCGGCGCCGAGGCCGCGGCCGGCGGCGGCAACGTCCGCATCGCGTACTACGACCAGTGGAGCGTGTACGGGAACGCCTTCTATCCCAAGCACCTCGACACCCGCGGCATCGCGGGCAAGCTCGACGTCATCAATTACTCGTTCGGCAACATCCACCCCACCGACCTCACCTGCTTCGAGGCGAACAAGGCGGCGGGCGACGACAGCAACCCCAACGCCGGCGACGGCGCGGGGGACTCCTACGCCGACTACCAGAAGTCCTTCGGCGCCGGGGACAGCGTGAGCGGCGTCGCCGACACGTGGGACCAGCCGATCGTCGGCGTCTTCAACCAGTTCAGGCAGCTGAAGGCCAAGTACCCGCACCTGAAGATCAACATCTCGATCGGCGGGTGGACGTACTCGAAGTACTTCAGCGACGCGGCCAGGACCGACGCGAGCCGCAAGAAGCTCGTCGCGTCCTGCATCGACCAGTACATCAAGGGCAACCTGCCCAAGGCCGACGGCTACGGCGGCCCCGGCAGCGCGGCCGGGATCTTCGACGGCATCGACATCGACTGGGAGTACCCGGGCTCGCCCGGCGGCCACCTCGGCAACCACTACGCCCCCGAGGACAAGCAGAACTTCACCCTCCTGCTGGCCGAGTTCCGCAAGCAGCTCGACGAGTACGGCGCCGCCAACGGCGGCAGGAAGTACCTGCTGACGGCGGCTCTCCCGGCCGGCCAGGACAAGATCAAGTACATCGAGACGGACAAGATCGGCGCGTATCTCGACTACGCGAACATCATGACGTACGACATGCACGGCGCCTGGGACGGCGACGGGCCGACCTACCACCAGTCGCCGCTGCTGAACTCGCCGGCCGACCCGACGGACCCGATCGCCCCCGGCACCCAGAAGTACGGCATCAAGAACGCCATCGACTCCTGGCTCGACGGCAACCCGGCCTACGGCATCGCGGGCGGCTTCCCCGCCGGCAAGCTGACCCTGGGCTACGAGTTCTACTACCGCGGCTGGAAGGGCGTCCCCGCCGGGACCTCCAACGGCCTCGCCCAGAGCGCGACCGGCCCCTCCGGCGCGCGCCCCACCTCCCAGCAGGCCGGCATCGCCAACTACAAGGAGCTCGGCGGGATCGTCGACAACCCGGCGACCACCTTCTGGGACGACCAGGCCAAGGCCTCGTACTTCTACAAGGACGGCGAGTTCTTCACCGGCCTGAACCAGCGGTCCATCCAGGCCCGCGTCGACTACGGCAGGAGCCGCGGCCTGGCCGGGGCGATGATGTACTCCCTGCTCGGGCTGGACGACAGGACCACCCTGCTGAACCAGATCTCGGACGCCCTCGGCGGCACCACGCAGCCCCCCACCACCCCGCCGACGACCCCGCCGACGACTCCTCCCACCACGCCGCCCACGACCCCGCCGACCACGCCGCCCCCCTCGGGCTGCACGGCCCCGGCCTACGTCGCGGGAACCGTCTACACCGGCGGCAGCGAGGTCTCCCACAAGGGCCGCAGGTGGAAGGCCCAGTGGTGGACCCAGAACGAGGAGCCGGGCACCACGGGCGAATGGGGCGTCTGGAAGGACCTCGGCGCCTGCTGATCCCCCCACCTCGCGCCGAGCGGCACCCCGCCCCGCACCCCGCATCCCGGGTGCGGGGCGGCGGTGCCGCCCGCCGCGGGACGGCGGCGCGGAACGCTGCTAGCCGCGCTCGGGCCAGACCGGGCCCTGATCGGTCCAGACGACACCCTTGTTGCGGCAGAGGCAGAAGGGGTGGCCGACGGGGTCGGTGTAGACGCGGAAGCCGTAGCCGTCGGGGTCGGTGCAGTCCCGCTGCAGGGTCGCGCCGAGGGCCAGGACGCGGCGCTGTTCGGCCTCGATGTCGTCGACCTCGAAGTCGAGGTGGTACTGCTTGGGGTGCTCGCTGTCGGGCCACTGCGGGGCGCGGTAGTCCTCCACCTGGATGAAGGCCAGCTCGATGTCGCCGAACCGGATGCCGGCCCAGTTCTCGTCGCTGCCGTCCTTGACCGGGAGCCCCGTCACCTCGGAGTAGAAGGCCGCCAGCTTCATCGTGTCCGGGCAGTCGATGATGAAGTCGGTGAGTCGTAGCATTCCGCGATCTTGCCACAGGTTCGCGATCTTGCCACGGGATCCGATGAGCCGGGCTTCGAGGCGGGCCCTAGCCGGGGTCGCGGGCGCCGGGGCGGGTGCCGATCATCTCGGCGATCCGGTCCGGGGCGACGGCGCGCGAGTACAGCCAGCCCTGCCCGGTGTCGCAGCCGACGCGCCGCAGCCGGGCCGCCTGCCCGGCGGTCTCCACGCACTCCGCGGTGACCGTCAGCCCCAGCCGGTGCGCGAGCTGCACCAGGGCCTCGACGATGGTCTCGTCGGCCGGGTTCGGGTGGGTGCCCTCGTCGTAGCGGAAGCCGCGCACGAAGGAGCCGTCCAGCTTCAGCACGCTCACCGGGAGCCGGCTCAGATAGGCCAGGTTCGAGTAGCCGGTGCCGAAGTCGTCGATGGCGATGCGCACGCCCATGTCGCTCAGCGCCTGCAGCGCCTGCAGCGGCCGTCCCGCGGAACCCATCACCGCGGACTCGGTGAGCTCCAGTTGCAGCAGCTGCGGCGCCAGCCCGGTCTCGGCGAGGATCTCCGCGACGTCGCCGACCAGGTCCGAGTCCCACACCTGCCGGACCGCGACGTTCACCGACACGAAGACGGGCGAGTCGCTGGGGTGCTCGATCTGCCAGCGGCGGGCCTGCCGGCAGGCGGTCCGCAGCACCCAGCGGCCCAACTGCACGATCGAGCCGTCCTCTTCGGCGATGCCGATGAACCGATTCGGCGTCAGACTGCCGAACTGCGGGTGGTTCCAGCGCACCAGCGCCTCCACCCCGCGCACCGCCCCGCTCTCCAGATCCACCAGCGGCTGGTACTCCAGCTCGAACTCGCCGCGCTCCACGGCCGGCCGGAGCGTGGAGCTGAGGGCCTGCCGGGTCATCCGGTGGGCGTTGCGCTCCGGGTCGAACAGGGTCCAGCGGGCCTTGCCGTCGGCCTTCGCCCAGTACAGGGTCGTGTCGGCGGCCTGCATCAGCCCGGTCGCCGACGTGCCGTCCGCGGCCCGCTCCACCACCCCGATCGACGCGGACACCGACAGCCGCTGCCCGGCCAGGTCGAAGGGTTCCTGCACGGCGGCCAGGACGCTGCGTGCCAGGTCCGCGAGCTGCTCGGTGCCGGTGGAGTCCTCCACGAGCAGGGCGAACTCGTCGCCGCCGAGCCGCGCCACCAGGTGGCCGCCGGTGCGTCCGTACCCGGACTGGTCGGCGCACTGGGTCAGCCGGGCCGCGACCGCGGTCAGCAGCCGGTCGCCGACGCGGTGGCCCAGGGTGTCGTTGACCGCCTTGAAGCCGTCCAGGTCCAGGTAGCACAGGCCGATCCGGCCGGTGCCGCCGTGCTCGTACGAGGAGGCCTCCAGGGCGGCGGAGAGCCGCTCGAAGAACAGGGCGCGGTTGGGCAGCCGGGTCACCGGGTCGTGCATCTGGAGGTGCCGCAGCCGGGCCTGCAGGTCGCGGCGGTCGCTGATGTCGGCGACGGACAGCAGCACGTCCCGGGTCCCGGGCACCGGGCCGAGGGTGACCTCGGTCCACAGCGAGTGCCCGTCGGGGTGCTTCAGGCGGCGGGTGCAGCGCAGCCGGGCCTGCCGGCCGCGCAGCACCTCCTGGTAGGCCTGCCAGGTACGGGCCTCCGCCCCGAGGTCGACGAGGTCGGCGGCGCGCTGCTCGACGAGGGCGTGCGGCTCGGTGCCGAGGAGGGCGGCGAGGGCGGCGTTGGCGGCGACGACGTAGCCGCTGCGGTCGACGACGGCCATGGCGAGGTGGGCGGCGTTGAAGGCGGCCCGGTAGTCGCGCAGTTCGGACTCGGTGCGGGCGGGTGAGGGCGGGATGACAGGCACTGCTTGGTGACGCTCCGTAATGGCCGATCGGATGCTGTCGGCCGCCGAACCGGTTTGGTCAGAGGTTCCGCTCACCGTTGGCTCCCGCAGTGCTCGTGTGTGTCCGTGCAGGGAAGTGTGCCGATCATAGAGGCAGCCGGACGGCCCTATCCAGCGGCGTCGCCGTGTGGGGGGCGGCACTTCGGCGTGCTGACGTCCGCCCGGCCTCCGGTCGATCGACCGATTCCGTACGGCTGTGAGCGTCTGTGCACACCTGTTGGTCGCCCGTGATCGGCCGTGACGTTCCGTAGGGGGTGGGTGAACCGCCGGGGTCACCGGCTTGCCGCACCCCTCACTCGGGTGGGGCACCGGAACAGGGCGTTAGTACGACGATCCCCTCAGGGTGGGACGAGATGGTACGAACCCACTTCCGGAGGTCGATGTGCCGCGACAGCAGACACCCGGGGGAGTGGACCGCTTCCACCTGCGCAGCACGGCGGCCGCGCTCACCTCCCTGGCGGCGCTCGCCGCCATGTCGCTCGTCGCCGGACCCGCGTCCGCCGATCCGGGAGCCGGCCCCTGCGCCCTGACCCGCACCTCGGCGCACCACTCGCTGGGCCTGGACACCTGGAACCGCGCCTATCCCAGGCCCCGCCGGACCCTGAACGCCGTCATGGTCTTCCTCGCCTTCCCCGACCACCGCCCGGGCCTCGCGACCGGGGAGCTGGCCGGCGACTACTTCCCCGCCACCAGCGACTTCTTCGAACAGGCCTCGTACGGCAGGTTCCACCTGGTCCCGCACCCGCAGCCGCACTGGATCACGATGCCCAAGCCCTCCACCGCGTACGGGATACAGCGCGACTGGGCCGCCGGGGACCGGGCCTCGTACCTGCGCGACGCGGTCACCGCCGCCGACCGGGAGGTGGACTTCGCCCGGTACGACGTCGTCTACTTCGTGGCCGACCCGGACGCGCCCGGGGTGGACTCGGACGCCACCAAGGTCGTCAACTTCGACCGGCCGATCCGGGCCGACGGGGCGGAGCTGCGGCGGATCGTCACCGTCTTCGAGCGCCACCCGCCGGACCGCAACGTCCTGGCGCACGAGACGGGGCACGTCTTCGACCTGCCCGACCTCTACCACCGGCCCACGGACGGCAAGGGCGACTGGGACACCTACGTCGGCGACTGGGACGTGATGGGCAGTCAGTTCGGGATGGCCCCGGACCTCTTCGCCTGGAACAAGTGGAAGCTGGGCTGGCTGGACGCGGGACAGGTGGACTGCGTCCAGTCCGGCTCCTCCCTCCACACCCTCCAGCCGATCGGCCGCTTCCCGGAGCCCGGCTCCACCGGCGGCACCCGGCTCGCGGTGATCCGTACGGGACCGGGCAGTGCCGTCGCCGTCGAGGCGCGCGGCTCCGCCGGCAACGACGGGGGCATCTGCACCGAGGGCGTCCTGGTCTACCGGGTGCGCAACGAGGCGGAGTCGGGCGGCGGGCCGATCGAGGTGTTCGACGGGCACCCCGACTCCGAGGCCTGCTGGGACCGGTCGGTGTACCCGCCGCTGGCGGACGCGCCGCTGGAGGTGGGGCAGTCGTTCACGGTGCCCGGCGAGCGGATCAGGATCGAAGTGGCCGACCGGACCCCGTCGGGCGAGTACACGGTCAAGATCAGCACGTGAGCGGGGCGCCCCGGGGAACGAAGAAGGCCCCCCACTCGCGTGGGAGGCCTTCTTCCGTCGGTGCGCCGCCAGGGACTCGAACCCCGGACCCGCTGATTAAGAGTCAGCTGCTCTAACCAACTGAGCTAGCGGCGCTTGCTGACGAGGAAGACATTAGCAGGAGGTGGCCCGGAAGGAAAAATCGATATCCGCAGCTCGGGCGGCGCGGACGTACGCCCACAGCAGCGCCTCGGGTCCGGGCAGCCACGGGGAGCGGGTGTCGGGCGCCACCAGCCAGCGCGCCGGGCCGCGGACCCCGTCCAGCGGCGGCACCGTGACGGCGTCGCCGCGGCCGTGGCAGATCGGCGCGGGCACCGGGCCGCCCCACTCCTCCCAGGCCAGCAGTGCGGGCAGCCGGTGCGCGGTGCCCGTCGCGGCGAACAGCAGCATCCGGCCCCGGTGCACGGCGACCGGTCCGCAGCCGGGCCCCTCGGACCACAGCAGGTCCAGCATCCGGCGACCGAGGACGGCCGGGACGTTGACGACGTCGAACGCGGTTCCGCACGGCAGCACCGCGGCGGCCTCGGGGCGTGCCTCCCAGGCCTCGAGGGTGTCCTGCGGGCGGGCGGAGGCCGAGGCGAGCCAGGCGGCGCCCTGGGCGGTGACGTGGGCGGCCGTGCGGGCGGCGGCCGTGGCGGGGGCGGGGGATGCCGTCAGCGTCGTCATGCGGAACGGTCTACCCGGCGTAGTGGTCCGGTTTCCAGCAGTTACGGAAAACCCGGACGCGGGACTGGCCGGTGCGGTATGTTGCGCCCGCATATGCCACCGGACGGGCGGTCCCGGCCGGTGCGCCGGGCTGCGCCGGGGCGCGCGCCGACGTGCGCCCCGGTGTGCGGGCGCACCCCAGGCGGGGGGCGACCCGGTGTGCGCGGCCCCGGGCCGGGGGACGTCCTGGCTCCGGCTAGGCCGAGCCCGGGCCCCCGGACCGCTGGAGGGTCTCCCCGAACTCGATCATCTTGCGGGCGTAGTCCTCGGTCCACTCCGCCTCGGTGGCGATCACCGCCGGGTCCAGGCGGTCGAACCGGCGCGGATCGGCCAGCTGGGCGGCCGCCACCGCCTGGAACTCCATGGCCCGCTCCGTGGCGGCCCGGAAGGCGAGCGTCAGCTCCGTGGCGCGGGCCAGCAGCTCGCGCGGATCCTCGATCGACTCCAGGTCGAAGAAGTGCTCCGGGTCCGCGACGGCTTCCGACGGCTCGAAGAGCAGCGGCGCGGGCCGCAGCTTCCGCTCGGTCCGCTCGGGCTCTGCCATGCGTGTCCTCTCCTCCTGCTGCTCCTGCTGCGCGGACGCGGTGAAGCTTCCGCGCGTACGGGTGTCTCCCCGGGCCACCGGGCCACCCTCCATTGTCCAACGGGGCGCAAGAGGGCCCCGCGGGCCCGCGACGCAAGGCCGCCCGCGCCGCCCGCCGCCCGCCGCTCGCCGGCCGCCGGCGTCGGCGTCGGCGGGGCGGGGGTGATGCGGCTCAGGGCCGCCAGGGGACCCGGTGGTCGGACCAGAAGTCCCAGGTGGCCATCATCGCCTCCCAGCCGTCGGGGAACTTCACCGTCACCCCCAGCTGGACCGGCTCGGCGGACGGATGGGCGTCCAGCAGCTCCGCCACCCCGGCCCGGGCCACGACCACGCAGGCGTGCCGGTGGCGGGAGGCCAGCACGCACAGCCGGCCCGTCTCCAGGTGGAAGGCGGTCGCGTCGGGCCGGCCCGACAGCGGGTGCAGCACCACCGTCAGGTCGTACTCCCGGCCCTGGAGCCGGTTCGCCGTGTCCACCGTCACGCCCGCGACCCCCAGCCGGGCCAGTGCCGCGCGCACCGCCGCCGCCTGGTCGCGGTGGGCGGTGCCGACCGCGATCCGCTCGGCCGTCAGCGGCACCGGCCCGGCCGACTGCTCGTCGGAGGTCACCGCCCCGCGGTCCAGGGCCCGGCGGACCACCAGGGCCACCGCCCCGACCGCCTCCGGGTCGGTGCGCGGGGTGTGCCGGGCAGGCAGCTCCAGCAGGCCCCAGCCCGACTCGGCGGCCTCGTCCAGCACCCGGTCCGGGCCGGACCCGTCCGAGGGCACCCCGTACGCGAGCCGGCGCTCGCCGGGGCCGGTCCCGCTGCGGAACGGGCTGTACGGGTAGAAGGCGCGCGAGACCAGCGGCGCCGCCGTCGCCGGGAGCCGCCACGACACGGGCAGCCGGTGCTGCGGCAGCTGCGGGTTGTGCGCCAGCAGCGTGGAGACCGCCGAGGCCGACGGGTCGTAGGACAGCCCCGCCCACTGCTCGGCGCCGACCACGCTGAACGGGTCCAGCTGCCCCGGGTCGCCGACGAACAGGGCCCGCTCGAACAGCCCGGCCACGGCCAGCAGCGCGTCCGAGCGCATCTGGTACGCCTCGTCGACGATGGCGTGCTCCCAGGGCTCGGCGTCCTTCACGTACGCCCACTTCGCCGCCGTCGACAGGGTGATCGGCAGCTCGGCCAGGTCCTTCGGCTTGGCCGAGAGCGTCACCGAGGGCAGGTCGCGCAGCGCCGGGTCGTAGGCGTCGGCGTCGCTGCTGTGCAGCCGGCCGACCTTCAGCTCCGGGTCCTTGTCGGCGAGGCGCAGCACCAGGTCGTCGACCTGCGCGTTCGTCTGCGCCACCACCATCAGTCGGCGCCCGGCCGCGGCCAGCTCCCGGGCGGCGCGCACCACGAGGGTGGACTTGCCGGCGCCAGGCGGGGAGTCGACCACCACGCCCCGCTCGGGGCCGTGCAGCGTGTCGCGCAGGATGGCGGCGGTCGCCTCGGCGGCGGCCGCCCCGGCGTCGAAGGGCGCGCGGGCGCCCGAGGCGGCGCGGGCGGGGCGGGTGTCGCGGGGGTGGGGGGCGTCGGGGGCGCTCCGGTTCACAGGATGTCCTCGTCGGTCACGGCGTCGGGCAGCCAGGCGGCGGCGGTCGCGGATCCGGGCGGTCCCCCGTGCGTCCACGGGGTCCGCTCCGGGTCGGGCAGCTTCGGGCCGCCGCGGGCGTCGTGTTCGAACAGCGTCCAGCACACCCGCTCGCCCTTCTCGGGCACCGAGCCCGGCTCGGGGTCCCGGCCGCGGCCCATCTTGTCCAGCAGCCGCAGCACGATCTGCCCGTCCGGCTCGTAGCGGACGAACTGTGCGCGCTGCGGGCGCCCCTCCAGGGAGCGGTACACCGTGCCGCCGCCTTCCTCGGCGAGCTGCGGCCGGTCCTCGGTGGCCACGGTCACCAGGGGCCGCGGGCTGGGCCGCTTGGACTCCGTCCACTCCATCACCACCGCGGTGACCTCGCCCGCGAAGGCCTCGCCCGCGAGCCGCCGCCCCGCCATCACCAGCGGGTCGTCCAGTGCCTCCTGGGCGTCGAGGCGGACCTGCTCGGTCTCCCGCGTCGCCAGTTTCTGCGCCGCGGTCACCGCGTCGTCGCGGCGCGGCTGAGGCGGCTCGCCGGCCCGGACCCGGTCGCGGTGGCCGGTGTACGACCAGCGGTCGCGGGTCCAGCGCTCCTCGGTGCGCCCGCCGGCGGGCAGGGTGCGCAGCAGCTCCAGGGACTGCCACACCGCCTGCCAGGTCGGCCGCATCTGCTGCGCGACCAGCTCCCGTACGGCCCCCTCGGCGCGCTCCACGTCGCCGGGGCGGCCGGCGGTGCGCGCCGCGTCGTAGCGGGCCATCGCCGGGGCCAGCAGCTTGTTGTCGAAGGCCGGGTCGGTGGCGGGGCCGGCGGGCGGGACCAGCAGCTGCCCGGCGCCGTCGCGGCCCAGCTCGGCCCGCAGGGCGGCCTCGGCCCCCGTCATGCCCTGCGGCGGGGCCAGCCAGGCCAGCAGGGCGCCCAGGTGCTGGTCCTCCAGGTTGCTCTGGCCGGTCGCCCAGTGCCGGGCCAGCAGCTCGCTCGCCGCGAGCAGCACCGAGGAGCCGGGGACGCGGGCGCGCTCGCCGAGGTGGGTGAGCCAGCGGCCCAGCAGCGGCACCCGCGCGGGAGCCGGGTGGGGGTTGTCGGGGTCCTCCTCCGCCGTGCGCCGGAACCGCATCGACCGGCCCAGCAGCCGTACGTACTCGACGCCGGCCCGGCTGGGCACGACGAGTTGCGGCGCGTCCAGGCACAGCTCGGCGGCCACCTTGCTCCGCGCGCCCGTTTCCGGGTCGGTCTCGGTGCGCTCCACCTGCTCGACCTCGTCCGCGTACGACTCCACGTACGGCAGGACCACGTCCGCGAGCTCGGCGAGGAACGCCCAGCGCAGGTCCCGGTCGCGCGGCTGGGGTACGACGAGCAGCCGCGGCTCCGAGGGGTCGGTGCCGACGAGTGCGCCGAGCGGGGCGCCCGCCTCGCCCGCGGTCGTCAGCGGGACGAGGACCAGGGGGCGCTCGGACAGGTGCCGGTGGCGCACGGTCGCCAGCGCCTGGGCCCGGCCGGTGCGGACGGCCTCCAGCCGGGCGAGGGTGTTCAGCAGCGGCATGCGGCCTCCTCCAGGGCCTCGGCGCGCAGCCGGGCCGCGCGGTGCAGCGCGGCCGCGGCCGGGTCGTCGGGGGATCCCCGGCCCGCGGCGGCCGCGAGGGCCTCGCCGACGGTGGTGAACGCGCCGAGCTCGGCCCGCACGGAGCGGCCCAGGGCGGCGGCCTCGTCGGCGGCGCGGGCCCGCTCGCGGCAGTGGAAGGCCAGCTCGCAGGCGGACAGGCATTCGGGGGCGTAGGCGGCGGGGACGGCGGCGACCGCCTCGGTCAGCTCCTCGGCGGGCCGCGCCGGGTCGAAGCTGAGCCCCTCGGGCAGGGTCGCGGCCAGCTCCTCCACCCGGGTGAGCCGGCCCAGCTGGCGCAGGGTGACCGAGCGCTCGCGGCGCAGGTCGACGGGGGCGGCGGCGGGCAGGTTGGAGAAGTCCTTCGGACAGACGAGCAGCGCGGTGTGCCCGACCGTGGCGGCGGGCAGCTTCTCGGCGGTCCCCTCCAGGGCCAGGACGTAGACGGCGGCCTGCCGGGCGGCGGCGCCCACCTTGGCCGGGTCGGCGGCCCCGTCGATCAGCGGGAAGGACTTGATCTCCACCACGGTCCAGCGGCCGTCGGGGTGCACGACGACGGCGTCCGGCTCCAGGTAGGCGGGGGTGCCGGCGACCTCCAGGGCCAGCATGGGGTGGTCCAGCAGGGTCCATGCGCCGGCGGCGGTGGCCTCACGCAGGGCGAGCGCGGTGCGGGCGGCGCGGCCCTCGGGCCCGGCGGCGGTGAGGTCGGGGACGCGGGTGCCGGGGCCGGGCGGTTCGGCCGCGCCGCCGAGGTGCTGGTGGACCAGCCGCAGCAGGGCCGCCCCGCCGTCGCCCTTGACCTTGGCCTCGAAGGAGTTGCCGCGGACGATCGCGAACTGGGACTGGCCGAAGGGGGCCGGTGAGCCGAGGGCCGCGGCGAGGGCGGTCTTGTCCACGCCGGCGCCGTCGAGGAGGGCGCGTCTGCCGCAGCCGGGGTTGGCGGCGAGCGCCGCCAGCGCGCGGGCGTCGAGCGGCCGGGGCGGCACGGCGGGGCCGCGCAGGTCAGCGAGCCGCTGCCGCAGTGTCGTCGTCCGGGGCGGGCCGCTGGGAGGGTAGGAGCTCACGGGCGGAAGTGTCCCATCCGCCACTGACAGCCGGGGCCGTACTGTCGAAACCCGCTGTTCGGGCCGGGGCCGGGCGCGGCAGCGCGCCCGCGGCCAGGTAGCCGGCGCCCATCACGGCGGCCCCGGCGGCCGCGTCGAGGAAGTAGTGGTTGGCGGTGCCCATGACCACGAGCGCGGTGAGGAGCGGGTAGGCGGCGCCGACGGCCCTGACCAGCGGCCGGCGCCCGTGCTGCCACAGCAGGATCCCGCACCACAGGGCCCAGCCGACGTGCAGGCTGGGCATGGCCGCGTACTGGTTGGTCAGGCCGCCCATCCCGCGCGGGGCGCTGGCCTCGGCGCCCCACCAGCCGTACCCGCTGTACCGGGCCATCGTGTCGGTGAAGCCGTACGCGCCGTCGAGGAGCCGGGGCGGGCAGGTGGGCATCAGAGAGAAGCCGACGAGCCCGAGGAGGGTGGAGGCGGCCAGCCAACTGCGGGCCGCGCGGTAGTGGTCCGGGCGGCGCAGGTACAGCCAGACCAGCACGGCCGGGGTGACGAGGTAGTGCAGCGAGGCGTAGACGAAGTCGGCGGGTACGCCGAGCGGCCCGTGCCGGGTGAAGAGCCGGTTCAGGGGCCGCTCGAAGTCGATCCCGAGGAGTTCCTCAGCCCTCAGGAGGGCGAGCCCGTGGTCGACGGCGAGGTGCACGTCGCCGCGGGCGAGGAGTCTGCCGCCGGTGTACGCGCCGTAGAGGAGCCCCAGGAGCAGCAGTTCGGCCCACCAGCGGGTGGGCTTCTGCCGATGAGTCATACGGGCTAAGACGTGTGTTCGGGCTCGTGGGTTGCCCGGTGTTCATGTGATGGATGATGGTCGGACGATAGAAGCGCCCGAACGGGCGCGAATCCCTCTGGACCGGGAGAAATCACCGATGGCCCCCCGCATCCTCCTGGCCCGGCACGGCCAGACCGCATGGTCCCGGCTCGGCAAGCACACCGGACGCACGGACGTCCCCCTGCTGGAGGAGGGCCGGCGGGGCGCGAAGCTGCTCGGCGAGCGGCTGGCCGGGGAGCCGTGGGGCGCCCTTCCCGGCGTGGAGGTCCGCACGAGCCCGCTGGTCCGCGCGAGCGAGAGCTGCGACCTGGCGGGCTTCGGCGCCCGTGCGGAGCCGTGGGACGCGCTGATGGAGTGGGACTACGGCGACTACGAGGGCATGACCCCGGCCGAGATCCAGGCCGTCCGCCCCGGCTGGCTGATCTGGCGCGACGGGGTCCCCGGCGGCGAGTCCGTCGCCGACGTCGCGGCCCGCGCCGACGAGGTGGTCGCCTGGGCCCGCTCCGCCGAGCGCGACGTCCTGGTCTTCGCCCACGGCCACATCCTGCGCACCCTGGCCGCCCGCTGGCTCGGCTTCGAGGCCTCCTTCGGCGCGCGCATCCGCCTGGAGCCGACCTCGCTGTCGGTCCTGGGCTGGGCGTACGGGGCGCCCGCGCTGGAGCGCTGGAACGACACCGGGCACCTGGAGGTCTAGGACCCCGAGGTCCCGGCCGGCCGGGAGTCCGGCCGGGGCGAGGGGCGGGGCGGTCCGGCGAGGGGCGGGGCGGTCCGGGCGCCGGTCAGGCCATGGCGTGGCGCTGCAGGAACGCCGCCACCCGCGGGCTGCGCTGGTGCGGGACCAGGGCCGCGGCCGTCCCGGAGAGCAGCGAGCGGATCCGCGTCGACTGGACGTCGCAGAGCAGGTCCAGGACCCGGCCGCCCGCCCAGGCGGCCTCGTCGGGGGCCCCGGCGCGGGCCAGGTCCCCGGCCAGCTCGGCGGTGTAGAGGGCCACGTTCCGGGCGAAGTGCGGGTCCTGGAGGTCCGCGGCGCGCCGCGCGTGCCGGGCCGCGCGGGCGTGCTCGCCGAGGGTGCCCCAGCAGTGCGACTCCAGCGACTCCAGCTCGGCCTCGCCGAAGAAGGACATCCACTCCGGGTCCGCGTCCGCCGTGCCGCGGGCGAACTCGGTGTGCGCCCGGTTCAGCGCGTCCTCGCAGGACCTGCGGTCGGCGAGCCCCGCCCAGCCCCCCGCCTCGCGCAGGGCCAGCAGCGACAGCAGCCGCGGCGAGCCGAGGCAGCGGGCGGCGCGGCGCCCCGCCTGGGCCGCCCGCACCGACTCGCGCGGCCGGCCCGTGTCGCGGGCCAGGAAGGCGATGTTGCTGAAGGCGTGCGCCTCCAGCCCCGCGTCCCCCGAGACCCGGGCCGTCGCCAGCGCCTCCGCGTAGTGCGAGCGGGCGTCGTCGAAGCGGCCGGAGTCGTGGGCCAGCCAGCCCACCGAGAGGGCCAGTTCGCCGGCGCCCGCGTGCAGCCGGTCCTCGGTGGACTGCCGGGTCGCGCCCGCGTCGAGCAGCGCGTACGCGGCGCGCAGCGGTTCGGCGGCCCGGCGGTAGAGGGCGTCGGCGCCGTGCCGGTCGTCCAGCAGCCGGATCTGCCGTACGGCGTCCTCGACCGCGGCGGCCTCGGCCTCCCCGGCGCGCGAGGGCGCGCGGCGGGTGTCGCCGAGCAGGGTGAGGGCGAACGTCGCGGCCGCCACGGTCGCGGAGCCGCCCGCCATGAACGCGCGACGCTGCACGTCGCTCTCCTTGTGGGTGTGGGGGGTGCGCTGCTGCGCCAGGCGGCCGCGGACGGCCTCGCGCGGGTGGAACCCGAGGTCGGCCAGGGTCCGGCCGGGGAACATGTGGAGGAAGACCCGCTCGTAGGCGTAGTTGGGGCAGCGGATCTCGCCCGACTCGACCCGGCCGATGTAGCGGGCGTCGCAGGAAACCGTTTCTCCGATCTCCCGCGCCGACCGGCGCACCAGGGCCGCGAACTCGGCCGCGGAGTGCTGTCCGCGCAGCCGCCGGAACGTCAGGTTGGGTGAGTGCGGGAACGCCGCCATGGACGTGGCCTCTCTGGCAAGGAACGCACCGCCGGTGCTGTGACGTGGAGCTGGGCCCGGCGCGCATGAACGTACCGCCAGCGCAGGCCCTTTGATGTGGTGTTTGGTTACAAACCGGATATCTCACCCGCGATCCGCCATGAACTGCCATCCTTTGCGGCGTCTTGCCGCCGTACCGGTTGACGCCGGCCCGCGTTGAACCCATGAGGAGTGGGAGGTGACTCCCGCCCCACGCGTACGGCGAGCGAGGAGGGGTTCTGGTGGTGGAGGCCGGTATGGAGAGCACTGGAATGAACACCGCGACCGCGCAGGGCGCAGCAGCCCACGCTCCCGTCCCCGCTGTCCCGGCGGTCCCGGGGATCCCGGCCGTCGTGGCCGCCCCGGCCGCCCCGGCCATGCCCGTCGTCGGGGCCGACGCCCCGGACCTGGTCACCGTGCCCGCCCGGCAGGGGCTGGAGGCCGTGGACATCATCCGCCGCGCCGCGAGCAGGGCCGGCGGGGTCGGCCCGGTCCTGCACGACGGGTCCGGCGACACCCTCGGCTTCCTCGTCCCGCCCGGCACCGCCGACGCCTGGGACCTGCCCGGCAGCGCCTGTACGCAGACCAACGGGCGCGGGATGCGGTTCGGGGACGTGTCCCCCGCGTCCGGGACCGGCGGCTGGCTGCTCCCGCCCGAGGCCGTCGGCCCGGTCACCGATCCCGAGGTGCTGCGCGCCGCGCTCGGCGAGGCGGCCCGCCTCATCGAGGCCGCCGACAACTGCCGCTGACGCCCGCCGCGGCCGCCCGCCCGACCCCTCGCGCCGCGGGCCCTCCGCGCCCGGCGTGCCCGGCGCCCGCCGCGGCCGGGGACAATGGTCCGGTGGCAGCAGGCAAGGGCAGAGGCGGCAGGCAGCGCGGGCGCGGCACCCCCGAGGCGGTCTCGGCGCAGGTGGACGGCGGCCGGGCGGAGCTGGCGCCCGACCGGGAGCGCGCGGGCGGCTGGACGCTGCTGATCGACGGGGCGCCCCAGTCCCACGTGGACCTCGGCGATCCCGGGCACCTGGACTTCGCCTACCAGCGCCGGATCGGCCACCTCATCGACCTCGCCGCCCCGGCGCGGCAGCCCCTGAACGTGGTGCACCTGGGCGGCGGGGCCTTCACCCTCGCCCGCTACACGGCCGCCGCCCGCCCCCGCTCGACCCAGCAGGTGGTGGAGGTCGACGCCGCCCTGGTGGCCTTCGTGCGCGAGCACCTGCCGCTGGACCCGCAGGCCCGGATCCGGGTGCGGGCGCTGGACGCGCGGGCCGGGCTGGCCAAGGTCCCGGACGGCTGGGCCGACCTGGTGATCGCCGACGTGTTCAGCGGCGCGCGCACCCCCGCCCACCTGACCAGCACCGAGTTCCTGGACGACGTACGCCGGGCCCTCGCGCCCGGCGGGTGGTACGTGGCCAACCTCGCCGACGGGCCGCCGCTCGCGCACCTGCGGGGGCAGATCGCGACGGCCGCCGCCCGCTTCGCGCACCTGGCCCTGGCCGCCGACCCGGTGGTGTGGCGGGGGAAACGGTTCGGCAATGCGGTGCTGGCGGCCGCCGACCGGGAGCTGCCCGTCGCCGAGTTCACCCGGCGCGTGGCGAGCGACCCGCACCCGGGCCGGGTCGAGCACGGCCGGGCCCTGACCGACTTCGCGGGCGGCGCCGCCCCCGTCGCGGACGCCTCCGCGGTGGCCTCCCCGCAGCCGCCGCCGTCGGTGTTCCGCTGAGCGGCGGCCGGGCCCGTACCGCCGGCCGCGCTAGTTCCCGTACGTCTCCACCAGCGGCGGGTGGCCGTTCCAGGTGCAGAAGACGGACATCTCCTTGCCGGCCCTGGTGAAGGTGACCCGGATCCAGTACGGCTGCTTCCACACCTGCATCTGCCAGCCGGAGTCCGGGGTCGCCGAGACCAGCTCCGCGGAGGAGGCGCCGAGGTCGAAGACCACCCGGCCGCCGTCGACCGTGTAGGCCCTCACGGTGCCGCCGCTCCCGCCGCCGTAGCCCTGCTGCCCGGACGGGCGCGGGTCGGGCGGGGGCGGCTTCGGCGGGGACTTGGCCGGGCTCGGCCCCGGGGACGGCGGCGCCGCGGAGGACGCGGAGGCGGAGGGGGCCGCCGAGGGGGGCGGGGATTCCGTTTCGGCGGGGCGCTGGGTCGAGGAGGAGAGCGGCTTCGCGGCCAGCGGGACCGCCAGCGGCGGATCGTAGGCCGTCCCGGACATGACCGTGTGCACGCCCCACCACGACAGCGTCACGGCCGCGCCGGTCGCCAGCGTCCAGGCGAAAGCATGTACAAGTCCTCGGTGCATCAGCGCACATACTGCACCACCCGCCCCGCAGACGGCCCGACACCCCGCCGGGTCGCCCGAATGGACTACGGTGCGGGCCATGGCAAGTGTGCTCGTGGTCGAGGACGACCAGTTCGTACGTTCCGCTCTGATCCGGCACCTGACCGACGCCTCGCACACCGTGCGCAGCGTCGGCACGGCCCTGGAGGCACTGCGCGAGGTCGCCCACCACCGCTTCGACGTGGTCATCCTCGACCTCGGGCTGCCCGACCTCGACGGGTCGGAGGCGCTGAAGATGCTGCGCGGCATCACCGACGTACCGGTGATCATCGCCACCGCGCGGGACGACGAGGCGGAGATCGTCCGGCTGCTCAACGCCGGCGCCGACGACTACCTGACGAAACCGTTCTCCGTCGAGCACCTCTCCGCCCGGATGGCCGCCGTCCTGCGGCGCGCGCGGGCCGCCGCCGGGTCCGAGGCGCCCTCGGGGGTGCTGCGGGTGGGCGGCCTGGCCATCGACCCGCTGCGGCGGCAGGCCGAGCTGGACGGGGCCGCCCTGGACCTGACCCGGCGCGAGTTCGACCTGCTGGCGTTCCTCGCCGGGCGGCCCGGTGTCGTCGTGGCCCGGCGCGAGCTGCTCGCCGAGGTCTGGCAGCAGTCGTACGGGGACGACCAGACCATCGACGTGCACCTGTCCTGGCTGCGCCGCAAGCTCGGCGAGACCGCCGCCAACCCCCGCTACCTGCACACCCTGCGGGGAGTGGGCGTGAAGCTGGAGCCGCCCGCGTGAGATGGGCGCTGGTCAAGGTGTGCCTGGCCGTCACGGCCATGGTCGTGGTGGCCTTCGCGGTGCCGCTCGGGCTGGTCGTCCAGGAGATGGCCCGGGACCGGGCCTTCTCCAATGCCGAGCGGCAGGCCGCCACCATCGGGCCGACCCTGTCCATCACCACCGACCCGGCGCAGCTGCGCAGGGCGGTGGAGTCCACGCAGATGGGCGCCGCCCAGCGGATGTCCGTCCACGTGCCCCCGATCGGCGGCGCGACGGCCGTGGAGATCGGCGCCGGGTGGGCCGGGCCGGACGCCGTGGAGGAGACCCGCAAGCAGGGGCGGGCGATGATCGTCCCGCTCTCGCGGGGCGGTTCGGCGCTGCTCCAGCCGACCGCGCTGAGCTCCGGGGACATCGCCGTCGTGGAGATCCACGTCCCGGAGAGCGAGGTCAGCAACGGGGTCGGGACCGCCTGGGTCGTCCTGGCGGGCGTCGGGCTGGCGCTGATCGTCGGCTCGGTGGCCGTCGCCGACCGGCTCGGCGCGCGCCTGGTGCAGCCGGCCGAGCGGCTCGCCGAAGCCGCCCACCAGCTGGGCGAGGGGCGGCTCGGGGCGCGCGTACCGGAGGGCGGGCCGAAGGAACTCCGCTCGGCGGCCGTGGCGTTCAACTCCATGGCGGACCAGGTCGTGGAACTCCTCGCCAACGAGCGGGAGCTGGCCGCCGACCTGTCGCACCGGCTGCGGACGCCGCTGACGGTGCTGCGGCTCAACACGGCCTCGCTCGGCGACGGCCCGGCGGCCGAACAGACCCGGGCGGCGGTCGAGCAGCTGGAACGGGAGGTCGACACGATCATCCGCACGGCCCGTGAGCAGCGCGCCCCCGGAGCGGCCGGCGCGGGCGCGGGCGCCGGCTGCGACGCCTCGGAGGTGATCCGCGACCGGATGGCGTTCTGGTCGGCCCTGGCCGAGGACGAGGGGCGCGAGGTGCGGCTCGCGGGCGTGGACCGCACCGTGCGGATCCCGGTCGCCCGCCCGGAGCTCGCGGCGGCGCTGGACGCCCTGCTCGGCAACGTCTTCCGGCACACCCCGGAGGGGACGCCGTTCGCCGTGGACGTCCACGACGCGGGGGACGCCGTCATCGTCCTGGTCTCGGACGGCGGCCCCGGCATCGACGACCCCGACGCCGCCCTGCGGCGCGGCAACGACGGCGCCCGCGACGGCTCGACCGGCCTCGGCCTGGACATCGTGCGCCGGGTCGCGGAGGGGACGGGCGGCGATCTGCGGATCGGGCGCTCGGTCCTCGGCGGCACCGAGGTCAGACTGTGGATCGCCCTGGACGGGCGGGCGAGTGAGCCGAAGGGAGTGCGCCGGCGGCGGCGGGCGAGCGCCCGGAGGAAGGCGCGGGGCGGGAGCGGTCCGCCTGCCGAGGGGCAACCGACGTAACCGCGGCGGGGCCGGGGGCGCGCCTCGCGGGGAGCGGCGGCGCGCGTCGGTACGGTCCGCGGCATGGACACCCTCATCTTCGGCGGCATGCTCGCCACGCTGATCGCCCTGTGCCGGGAGTCGTCGCGGACCGTCGTCCTCGGCGCCTGGTGGGTCCTGCTGATCGCGGTGGTCCTGCTGATGGCGCATCACATCACCGGCGGCCTCGCCCTGACCCTGAGCTACTGACCATGGCCACCCTGCACAGCAGCCTCATCTCGGAGACCCGGCTGGAGGGCGGGCCGGCGGGCCGGCTCCAGTACTGGTTCGCCTGCTTCTTCGTGCTCGGCTGGACGGGGGTCGTCTGCGGCGGGCTCTTCTACCAGTTCGGGCCGGGGGAGTACCCGTGCCCGCTCTGCATCGTGCAGCGGATGTTCATGCTGCTGGCCGCGACGGGGGCCGCGTACATCGTCCGTACGGCCCTGTCGGACGGGACGGTGTCCGGCCGCGCCTACATGACGGGCTGGGGGCTGGCCCTGGTCGCCGCGACCGCCGGGGCGTTCGCGTCCTGGCGGCAGACGATGCTGCACGTCCTGCCCGGGGACAGGGGCTACGGCGGCGAGGTCTTCGGCCTCCACCTGTACGTGTGGGCGTGGATCCTCTTCCAGGCCTCGGTCCTCGCGATCGGCGTCCTGCTGGCCTTGGCGCACCACACGGCGGGCCGGGCGGTCCCGGCGATCGGGCCGGGCCCGTACCGGACGGCGGGCCTGGCCGTGCTCTGGTTCCTCGGGGCGGTCATCGCCGTGAACGCGGTGGCCGTCTTCCTGGAGGAGGGCCTGCACTGGTTCCTGCCCGACGACCCGCGACGTTACGAATTCTTTCGCGACGTCGGGATTCCGGGCCGGTAGCGGGGGCGCGCGGCATACCGTACGGGGCGTGGGCCGTTGACGCGGTGGTCCGTCGGGTCACCGACAGGCTCAGCGGCCCCTCCCTTGTCCTGCGACGGAACGGAACTGGTCATGCGCTACGCAGTCCTCGGCACCGGGATGGTCGGCCGTACGGTGGCGGACCGCCTCGCCTCCCTCGGCCACGAGGTGGTCGTCGGCACCCGGAACCCCGAGGCCACCGCCGCCCGCACCGATTACGCCGAATGGCAGGCGGCCCACCCCGGGATCGGGCTGGCCGGCTTCGCGGAGGCCGCCCGGCACGGCGAGACCCTCGTCAACGCCACGGCCGGGCGGGCCAGCATCGAGGCCCTGACGGAGGCCGACGCCGCCCACCTGGACGGCAAGGTCCTGATCGACATCGCCAACCCGCTGGACTTCTCCCACGGCTTCCCGCCCCTGCTCGACCCGGTCAACGACGACAGCCTGGGCGAGCTCATCCAGCGCACCTTCCCCGGCCTGCGGGTCGTCAAGACGCTGAACACGATGCAGTGCCGGGTCATGGTCGAGCCCGGGCGGGTGGCCGGGGAGCACAGCGTGTTCCTCTCCGGGGAGGACGCCACCGCCAAGAAGGCCGTGCGCGAGCTGCTGTACTCCTTCGGCTGGCCCGAGGCGAGCGTGCTGGACCTCGGCGGCATCGAGACCGCCCGCGGCACCGAGATGCTGCTGCCGGTCTGGCTGCGGCTGATGGGCACCCTCGGGCACACCGACTTCAACTTCCACATCCAGGGGGCCTGATCCCCGCGCCCGGCCCGGGAGCTCCGCACCTGTCCGGGGCCTCGGACGGGCGCGGAGATGTTGCCGCGCCGCGCGCCCGTGCCCAGGGTGGGCCTGACGGAAGGAGTCAGGCATGAGAGTCATGCTCCGGGCCCACCTGGACACGATGGCCGCCAACGAGGGCATCAAGAGCGGAGCCCTGCCCACTGTCCTGCAGAAGCTCATGGACCGGATCAAGCCGGAGGCTGCCTACTTCGGCCCGAGCGCGGGCGTGCGGACCTGCTGGATGGTCTTCGACATGCAGGACAGCTCGCAGATGCCCCCGCTGCTGGAAGACCTGTTCCAGCAGTTCAACGCGGAGGTCGAGATCGCTCCGGTGATGGACCGGGAAGGTTTGGAGAAGGGGCTGAAGGCGCTGCGCTAGCCACAAGCGCCGAGCGGCTCCCGCTCCCGCTCCCGCGCCCGTGCGCGTACGGCGGCCGGACGGTCATGGCCTCGCCGGGCCGCTCGGCCGGGGCGGCCCGCTCGGCCGGGGCGAACAGAGCGCGATCAGGTGCGGGGCCACGGCCGGCGTTGGCGCCGGTGGGGGAGCCGCTCCAGGCGGCCCCCTGCACGACGGCCATCGCCAAGAGCACGACCGCCCTGCTCGTCCGTGCGTTCCTCGCGCGGCTGCCCGCTCATCGGCCGGCTCACCGACCGGCCCGGCCACCGCCCCGCCCGCCTCATCCCGCACACGGGACACGGGCCCCCGTACGGCTGTGGTAGCCGACGCTGGCGCCGCCGAGTGCGCGCACTCCGCGGGAGCCGCCGGGGGCGGGTGCGGACCCGGGCGGTCTCCATCCGCACGCCGGTCCACCCGTGTCTCCGGCGCGCGTACCGCTGCCCGTGGGAGCCGGGCGGCAGCCGCCGGAACGGCGGCTGCGGAAGCGGCTGTTCGCGGCCCGCTCGCGGTTCAGCCGCCGGAGGCGAGGCGTTGGGCCTGGGCGCGGCCGACCTCGGCGGCGCGGTGCAGGAAGTCGGCGATGACGGCGAGTTCGGCGTCCGAGTAGCGCTCCAGCACGGCGCCGAAGGCCCGGCCCGGGGTCTCCCAGGCCTCGCCGATCCGCGTGCGGGCCTCGGGGGCCAGGGCGACGAGGGAGCGGCGGCGGTCGTTGGGGTCGGCGTGCCGCTCGACGATGCCGGCCTTGACGAGGCGGTCGACGAGGCGGGTGGCGGAACCGGAGGTCAGGCCGGTGAGGCGGGCGACCTCGCCGGTGCTGACGGGGCCGGGCTCCATGTCGAGGAGGGCCACGCACTGCATGTCGGTGGGGTGCAGGCCGACGTGGTCGGCCATGGCCTGATTGAAGATCGAATAGCCGGCATAGTGCCGCTGGCTCTCGGTGACGACGTGCGCGAGCAGCTCCGCGCGGCTCCAGTCCTCACCCGAACGGGGGGAATCGGTTGACATCGGCTTCTCCATGCCTGAGATTTGATTGCGTGACGCAGAGAATGTGTCGCACATCATCTGTACAGCGTAATCATGCTAGCGCGCCGCGCCACCGCACCGACAGCAGTGCGCGGCACACACCGGCAACGGAAAGGACCTACCTGCCATGTCGATCCTCGTCACCGGCGCCCGCGGCGCCGTGGCCCGCGGCCTCGCCTCCCTCCTGGCCGCGAGCGGCATCGCGCACCGCCTGGGATCCCGCGAGCCGGGCGGCCCCGGCACCGTCCGCTGCGACCTCTCCGATCCGGCGACCTTCCCCGAGGCCCTCGCCGGAGCCCGTTCCGTCTTCCTCTACGCCGAGGCCGCCGGCATCGACGCCTTCGTCGAGGAGGCCGCCACCGCCGGAGTCGAGCACGTGGTCCTGCTGTCCTCCTCCTCGGTGCTGGCTCCCGATGCCGCCGAGAACCCGCTGGCCGCCGCCCACCTCGCCGTGGAAGAGGCCCTGCTGGCCTCTGCGCTGCACACCACCGTGCTGCGCCCCGGCGCCTTCGCGAGCAACGCCCTCGGCTGGGCCGGGTCCCTGAAGGCCGGCAGGCCGGTCCGCCTGCCCTACCCGCAGGCCCACACCGACCCGGTGCACGAGGCCGACCTCGCGGAGGCCGCCTTCGCCGTCCTCGCCGACCCGGCCCTCGCCGGCCGCGCCCACACCCTCACCGGACCGGAGTCCCTCAGCTTCGCCGCCCAACTGTCCGTCCTGGGCCGGGTCCTCGGCCGCCCCGTCCCCTTCGAGACCGTCACCCCCGAGCAGTGGAGGGCCGAGGTCGACGGCCGCATACCCGGCCCCTATGCGGACGCGCTGCTCGCCTACTGGGCCGCATCCGACGGCGCCCCCACCGAACCCACCGACGCCGTCGAACGGCTCACGGGCCATCCCGCGCGCACCTTCGCCACCTGGACCGAGGATCACGCGGCCGCCTTCCGCGCCGACCGGGCCTGACCCCGCCGAGGCGGGAGTTGGGGAGCGGGCCCATGAGGAGGAAACGCAGAGGGCCCCGGTCCGCTTGCGCGAACCGGGGCCCTCTTTCAGGGTGAGTGACGGGACTCGAACCCGCGGCCACCTGGACCACAACCAGGTGCTCTACCAGCTGAGCTACACCCACCATGTCCGGTCGGAAACCGACCGGCCGAAGAAAAGGGTACAGGGTCCGGGAGGGTGCTCGCGCCCCCCTTTTCCCCGACCCGCCTCCGGAAGGGCCCGGCGGGTGCTATTCGGCGGGCAGGACGTACTTCGCGGCGATCGTCCTCGCCGTGTCCGAGTCCGGCCCGGGCTGGGGGACGAAGACCGCCTCGCGGTAGTAGCGCAGCTCGGCGATGGACTCCTTGATGTCCGCGAGCGCACGGTGGTTGCCGTTCTTCGGCGGGCTGTTGAAGTACGCCCGCGGGTACCAGCGGCGTGCCAGCTCCTTGACGGAGGAGACGTCCACGATCCGGTAGTGCAGGTGGCTCTCCAGCGAGGGCATGTCGCGCAGCAGGAAACCGCGGTCGGTGCCGACCGAGTTCCCGCACAGCGGGGCCTTGCGCGGCTCCTTGACATGCTCGCGTACGTACGCCAGGACCTGCGCCTCGGCTTCCGCGAGCGTGGTCCCGCCGGCCAGCTCGTCGAGCAGGCCGGAAGCGGTGTGCATCGCGCGCACCACCTCGGGCATGGTCTCCAGGGCGGCGTCCGGCGGGCGGATCACGATGTCCACGCCCTCGCCGAGCACGTTCAGCTCCGAGTCGGTGACCAGCGCGGCCACCTCGATAAGTGCGTCGTCCGTCAGCGAGAGACCGGTCATCTCGCAGTCGATCCACACCATGCGATCGTTCATGCGTCCACCTTATGCGGTCCCCGCGCCGATCCGGCCGGGCCCGTTCGCGCCGAAGGCCCCCCGCTCCGGTGGCGACCGGTGCGGAGGGCCTTCGGTTTCGGACAGTGCCCCGCAGGGTCAGGCGTGCTCGCGCAGCACCCGGCTCGGGGCGTACAGCTCCGTCACCGTCGGGCCGGACGCGGCCAGGGCCGCCGCCGTCCGCTGGGGCTGCGGAGTGCGCTGGTGCGGCACCGGACCCGCGGTGATCTCCGCCACCTGCGCCCCGTCGCCCTGCGGCCGCCGGGCCCGGTAGGCGGAGCGGTAGGCGGCCGGGGAGGACCCCAGCTGCCGGCGGAAGTGCCCGCGCAGTGCGACCGGCGAGCGGAAGCCGCAGCGTCCGGCGACCTCGTCGACCGAGTAGTCGGAGGTCTCCAGCAGCCGCTGCGCCTGGAGCACCCGCTGGGTGATCAGCCACTGCAGCGGCGCGCTGCCGGTCAGCGACCTGAAGCGCCGGTCGAAGGTGCGCCGGCTCATGTACGCCCGGGCGGCGAGCGTCTCCACGTCGAACTGCTCGTGGAGGTGCTCCAGCGCCCAGGCGACGACCTCGGCCAGCGGGTCCGCGCCGATCTCCTCCGGCAGCGACCGGTCGAGGTAGCGCTCCTGGCCGCCCGTGCGCCGCGGCGGGACGACGAGCCGGCGGGCCAGAGCCCCGGCGGCCTCGCTGCCGTGGTCGGTGCGCACGATGTGCAGGCACAGGTCGATTCCGGCCGCGGTGCCCGCGGAGGTCAGCACGTCGCCGTCGTCGACGAACAGCTCGCGCGGGTCGACGTGGACGGACGGGTACCGCTTGGCCAGCGTCGGCGCGTACATCCAGTGCGTCGTCGCGGGCCGGCCGTCCAGCAGACCGGCTGCGGCGAGCACGAACGCCCCCGTGCACAGTCCGACGATCCGGGCCCCCTCCTCATGCGCCAGGCGCAGTGCGTCCAGCGCCTCCGGAGGCGGCGGCGATGTGATCGAGCGCCATGCGGGCACGACGACCGTGCCCGCGCGGGCGATCGCCTCCAGCCCGTACGGCGCGGTGAGCTCGAGCCCGCCGGTGGTCCGCAGCGGACCGTCCTCCCCGGCGCAGACGAGCAGTCGATAGCGTGGAACTCCCGCGTCCTGCCGGTCGATGCCGAACACGGAAAGTGGAATGGAGCTCTCGAAGATCGGCCCGCCGCTGAACAGCAGCACCGCGACGATCTCCCTGCGGCGACGCCCCGCGAGCTTCCTGCCGGCGTCCATGACGACGGCGGTGGAATCCTGGCTCATGGCTAAGCCCCCCTTGGGTGTCGCGACTCCTTGGTCTGGTCGCACCTGCACGTTTCCCCTCGGCCTTGCACGTGGATCCCCCGCCGTAAAACATGATCGAATCTACTGCGTCCCGTGCTGTCGGCGTGACAAGTTCAGCACGCAGCGCTATGTCGACTTGGCAACTTGGCGAAAAGCATTCGATCAGGAAGCGTTCCACTCCGCTACCGGGGTGGGAAGCTCGCGCTCCGGCCGTGGCCAGTACCCATAGGGTCTCCGAGCCCCCCTCGCGCCGTCGTCCCTGGTGGTGGGGGCAGGGGCGGGCGGTTCCGGCAAGACCGGCACCCTTCCGGGAAGTTGGCTGAAATCGTGCGGGTGTGGGTGTGCGAACCGGTCAGCCCCCGGGGGAGATCCCGCCGGAGCTCGGGCAGCCCCGCCGCCCTCCGCCCCCGCGGCTGCCCGCGTCGCCCGGGGGGCGTGAATGCCGGCGCCGTCGGCCCGGCGGCGGCAGCCGGTCCCGGGCGTGGACGGCCACGGCGCTGCGCGCGGCCTTCTCCGAGCGGCGCAGCATCGCCCGGCACACCGCCGTGACGGCGACCAGGCCCAGCGTGGCGACGGCGGCCCCGCCGAAGGAGGTCCCGTACACGACGAGCACCACCGGGACGAGCAGGCAGCTGAAGGCGGCCCAGCGCACCACGTCACCCGCAGGGTCGTCATGGGGACGCCTGGCGGACTGCCCGGACGGGTGAACGCGCGGGCGGGCGGAGGCGGGAGTGAATCGGGGGGCTGGGTCGGTGCACGGGGCGTACGGGGCGGACTGCGTCGGCTGAGCGGGCTGGACGGGGTGAACCGGATGGCCGGGCACGGCGTGCTCCCTGCGGGCTCTTCCTGGACGGTCGGACGCCTGGTCCAACGGTGCGCGGCGCGGCTCGGTCACGTCGCGGACGGGTGGCGCAACAGGCCCTTCGTCACTGGCTGTAGGGGACAGCGGCCATTGCCAACACGCCCTCGCTCCGGCATGCTCCCTGGGACGCTGTCCAAGTGCGGCAAGCCCTGTGCAGGACAGGAGTGTCGCCGTACCCTGGTGGGTAAGGGCTTGGGAAGATGCTTCCCGGACAGAGCTCCGTCACCCTGAGTCGTCGTTTTCGCCCAATGCCGCCCCGTCGCCTTGTCCCTTCCCCCGAGGACCTCTTCGCCGAGACATCCATGGCCGGTCACGAATTCCCCGAACCCGCGGACCGCAAGCGCAAGCCCGTCGCCGACCACGCGTCGAGCGACCTGCGCGCCGCGGAACAGACACGTCATCCCTGCGACCCTGCCTTTCGGCACGGGGTCGTGGTGGGGTTCGACGGCTCCGTCTCCAGCGAGCGCGCCCTGGCGTACGCGATCGGCATGGCCCGCCGCTCCGGATCCGGCCTGATCATCGTGCACGTGGCCAACCGGCTGCCGACGACCGTGTGGGCCGGCTGCGAGCCGCCCGTCTTCGTGGACGTGCCGGACCACCGCACCGAGGTGCTGGGGCTGGAACTGGCCTGCGCGGACTACCTCACCGAGGTGCCGTGGATCCTGGTCGAGCGGGGCGGGGACATCTGCCACGAGCTGGAGGAGGTCGGCCGGGAGTACTCGGCGGACGCCATCGTCGTGGGCTCCACGCACGGCATCGTCGGGCGGATCTTCGGGTCGGTCGCGGGGCGGCTGGCCAAGCGCGCACAGCGACCGGTCGTTGTCATTCCGTAACCAGCTGTACGTCGATTGTGCGGTTGTGAACCCCCATGTAAAGGGTAGATAAGTGCTGCTGGGACGCAGCAAACAACTGCAGATCGAAGGGAGCCCGCCGTGGACAATGGTGTCTCTGCGGGAAGCACGGCCTCGACCTCGACCCTCGGGAACATAGCCCTGGGTCTGACCCTTCTGGCATTCGGTATCGGCCACACCGGCATCATCAGCGGAGTGTCCGCGGCCGACTCCGTGTCGCTCGCGACCTACGTCGGCGGCCTCGCCCTCTTCCTCCTCGGGCTCATGGAGTACCGCGGTGGCAACGGCTTCAACGGCACGGCGTTCGCGGGCCTCGGCGCCTTCTGGTTCACCTGGGCCGCGGGGGCCGACGGAAAGGTTTCGGCGCACGCCGCCGCCCTGTTCCTGATCCTCTTCGCCCTCCTCGCGCTGACCCTCACCGTGGCGGCGCCGAGCGGCCTCTTCGGCCAGGGCACCTACGCCCTGCTGACCCTCTCCCTCCTCCTGCTGGCGATCGGCGCCCTGGCCGACACCAGCGCCCTGGGCAAGATCGCCGGCTGGGTCGCCGCGGTCTCCGGCCTCCTGGCCTGGTACGGCGCGACGGCCGCGCTGGCCCACTGGCCGACCGCCCTGGGCAAGGCCTCGGGCCGTGGAGCGGTCGCCGCGGGCTGAGCGCAATCGAAGCGGAAGCGCGGAAGCGGAAGCGCGGAAGCAGAGACGGAAGAGGAAGCGGAAACGCGGAACGGCCCCCGGGATCCGGGGGCCGTTCTCGTGCTCTCGCCGAGCGACTACTCGACCGTGACGGACTTCGCCAGGTTGCGCGGCTTGTCGATGTCCCGGCCCAGGGCCAGGGCCGTGTGGTACGCGAGCAGCTGCAGCGGGATGCCCATCAGGATCGGGTCCAGCTCGTCCTCGTTCTTCGGAACGATGATCGTGTGGTCGGCCTTCTCCTGCTCGCGGTGGGCGACCGCGAGGATCCGGCCGCTGCGGGCCTTGATCTCCTCCAGCGCGGCGCGGTTCTTCTCCAGCAGGTCGTCGTCCGGGACGACCGCGATCGTCGGCATCGCCGGCTCGATCAGCGCGAGCGGACCGTGCTTGAGCTCGGAGGCCGGGTAGGCCTCGGCGTGGATGTAGGAGATCTCCTTGAGCTTCAGGGAGGCCTCCAGGGCCACCGGGTAGCCGCGCACCCGGCCGATGAACATCATCGACTTCGCATCGGCGTACTCGGCCGCCAGCTGCTTGATGTCCTCCTCGCCCTTGAGGATCTCCTCGATCTGGGCGGGCAGGCGGCGCAGGCCCTCGATGATCCGCTTGCCGTCGGTCACCGACAGGTCGCGGATGCGGCCGAGGTGCACGGCGAGCAGCGCGAAGGCCACGACCGTGTTGGTGAAGCACTTGGTGGAGACGACGCAGACCTCCGGGCCGGCGTGCACGTACACGCCGCCGTCGGCCTCGCGGGCGATCGCGGAGCCCACCACGTTGACCACGCCGAGGACGCGGGCGCCCTTGCGCTTGAGCTCCTGCACCGCGGCCAGCACGTCGTAGGTCTCACCGGACTGAGAGACCGCGATGTAGAGGGTGTCGGGGTCCACGACCGGGTTGCGGTAGCGGAACTCCGACGCCGGCTCGGCGTCCGCCGGGATGCGGGCCATGCCCTCGATGAGGGAGGCGCCGATCAGGCCGGCGTGGTAGGAGGTGCCGCAGCCCAGGATCTTCACGCGGCGGATGGCGCGCGCCTCGCGCGGGTCCAGGTTCAGGCCGCCCAGGTGCACGGTGGAGAAGCGGTCGTCGATGCGGCCGCGCAGCACGCGGTCGACCGCGTCGGGCTGCTCGGAGATCTCCTTGTGCATGTAGGTGTCGTGGCCGCCCATGTCGTAGGAGGCGGCCTCCCACTCCACGGTCTCCGGGGTGGCGGTGGTGGTGGCACCGCTGGTGGTGTAGGTGCGGAAGTCGTCGGCCTTGAGGGTGGCCATCTCGCCGTCGTCGAGGGTGACGACCTGGCGGGTGTGGGCGACGAGCGCGGCGACGTCGGAGGCGACGAACATCTCCTTCTCGCCGATGCCGAGGACGACCGGGGAGCCGTTGCGGGCGACGACGATGCGGTCGGCGAAGTCGGCGTGCATGACGGCGATGCCGTACGTGCCCTCGATCGCCTTGACCGCCTCGCGGACCTTCTCCTCCAGGGTGTCGGCCTCGGAGCGGGCGATCAGGTGGACGATGACCTCGGTGTCGGTCTCCGAGACGAAGACCACACCCTCGGACTCCAGCTTGGCGCGGAGCTCGGCGGCGTTGTCGACGATGCCGTTGTGGACGACGGCGACCTTGTCCTCGGCGTCGAGGTGCGGGTGGGAGTTGATGTCGCTCGGGGCGCCGTGCGTGGCCCAGCGGGTGTGGGCGATGCCGGTGGTGCCGGCGAAGCGCTTGGGGACGCGGGTCTCCAGGTCACGGACGCGGCCCTTGGCCTTGACGACCTTCAGCGCCGGGGACTTCGGGCTGTTGACGACGATGCCCGCGGAGTCGTACCCGCGGTACTCCAGCCGCTGCAGGCCTTCCAGCAGCAGCGGAGCCACGTCGCGCTTGCCGATGTATCCCACGATTCCGCACATAAAGTCTTGCCCCTCCTGAGGTTCTGGTTGCCTTGCCGCCGGTCGTGCCGTGTGGCGCCCTGTGCGCCTGCTCCTCCGCCTGTCTGCCGCCGTGCCGGGCCGCGCGGGGCCCGGCACGGCGGCTCAGCCGTAGACGATGCGGCGCAGCTGTCGCAGGGACAGCTCCGGTGGTGCCACGGCGCGGTGCGGCAGCTCGGCCGCGATGCGCTCGAAGATCTCCGCGTTGACCGCGCCGCCGGACTGCAGTTCGCGGTGGCGCCGGCGGACGAACTCCTCGGTCGTCTCGTTGAAGTACGCGAGCACGTCGAGCACCACCCGGGCGGCCTCCCCGCGCTGCAGCGCGGTGCTGCGCACCAGGTGGTCGACGAGGTCGTCGTACGACGGGCGACGGTCGAGCACTCGTAGATATTGACCGCCGAAGAGCCGGAACGCAAAGATCCTGCCCGAAAGCGGGCAGGATCCTCCTGGTCCAGACCAGCGGAATGCATAAATCCGGTAGTGAAATGGTTAGAAACGCCGCAAAACGGCCTGCTTGGCCGCAGTGAACTCCTCGGCGGTCAGAACCCCCGCCTGGTGCAGGTCCCCCAGCTCGCGCAGCCGCCGCAGCAGAGCGTCGTGGTCCTCCCCGGCCGCCGCCTCCGCCGGGGGCGCGGCCGCGAGCTCCCCCGCCGGCGCAGGGACGACCGGCTCCGGGGCCGGATCGGCGGGGGCCGAGGGGTGCCGCATCCGCACCGCCACCGCGGCCGCGACCAGCGCCATCAGCGGGTCCTTCTTGAACCCGAAGAGCTCCACCGTGTACGGGTCGTACTTCGGGGCGGGCGCCGGCGGGGCGCCCGCCAGGGTGAACCGGATCCAGCCGTTGTCCAGCCCCTTCGACGGAGACCACTCCACGGCCTCCAGGTCGCCGACGCGGAAGGAGCGCGGCCCGCCGGAGCTCTTGGCCTCCTCCGTCGTCCAGTTCCAGTCCAGCCCCACCCGGTCCCCGTCGAAGGCCACCGTCCCGTCGCCCGCCCCCACCGTGATCGGCACGGACGGCCCCGGCAGCAGGTAGCCCTCCACCGGCCCCGGGTCCACCTGGTCCAGCAGCAGGGCCTGGCGCACCTCCTCCACGAAGTACTCCGCCACCCCCGTCCGGTCCGACTCGACCGTCAGCCGGTACGGGTCGGAGGCCTCCGGCAGGCGTCCGCCGGTCACCTGCAGCAGCGGGCACGCCCCGTCACGCAGCCGCAGCCTCAGCCGGCCCGCCTTGCGGCCCGGCTCGTAGGAGATCCCGGCGAGGGCGTGCAGCGGCACGACCACCTCGCCGAGGGTCTGGCGCAGCAGGCCCACCCCCTTGTCGCGGCCGGGCACGATCCGTACCGCTTCCCCGTCGAAGGTCCACGTACCGTCCTTCTGGATGATTTCCGCCATCCTGCGATTCTCGCACCGCCCCTGGAAGGGGAGTTGGCCTATACCTGGGCCATGAGAGTCCTGCCACGCACGCTCGGCACCGTCCTCCTCCTCGGCCTCCTCGCCGCTTCCGCCTCCTGCGCCGCCGCCCGTGGCGACGACGCCGGATCCGGCGACCGGCGCTCCGCGACCCCCGGCCCCTACGAACAGCTCCTGCCGGCGCCGGCCTCCGTACGCGCCGCCGGCCCCGGCTACCCCCTCGGGCCGGGCACCGTCATCCGCACCGGCCCGGTCGGCGACGAGGAGGTCCGACGGGTCGGCGAGCTCCTCGCCGGACAGCTGCGCGGCCCGACCGGGCTGCCGCTGCCGGTGGTCGGCGGCGCGGGCGGCGACGGGATCGTGCTGCGCCTCGACCCCCGCACCGAGGGCGTCGGCGAGGAGGGCTACCGACTGGAGTCCGCCCCGCGCGGGGTCACCCTGACCGCCCGCACCCCGGCGGGCCTCTTCCACGCCGGGCAGACGCTGCGCCAGCTGCTGCCCCCGTCCGGTGCGGGCACCGTCCCCGGCGGGCGGATCACCGACGCGCCCCGGTTCGCGTACCGGGGCGCCATGCTCGACATCGCCCGCCACTTCTTCACCGTGGAGCAGGCCAAGAGGTACGTGGACCAGCTGGCCCAGTACAAGGTGAACACCCTCCACCTCCACCTCACCGACGACCAGGGCTGGCGCATCGCCGTCGACTCCTGGCCGCGGCTCGCCGAGTACGGCGGCGGCAGCGAGGTCGGCGGCGGCCCCGGCGGGTACTGGACGAAGGCGCAGTACCGCGACCTGGTGGCGTACGCGGCCGCCCGCTACGTGGACGTGGTCCCGGAGGTCGACATGCCGGGCCACGTCAACGCCGCCCTGGCCTCCTACGCGGAGCTGAACTGCGACGGCAAGGCGCCCGAGCGCTACACCGGCATCAAGGTCGGCTTCAGCTCGCTGTGCGTCGGCAAGGAGCGGACGTACGAGTTCGTCGACGACGTCCTCGGGGAACTGGCCGAGCTCACCCCCGGCCGCTACCTGCACCTCGGCGGCGACGAGGCCCACTCCACCCCGGCGGCGGACTACGCGGCGTTCATGGACCGGGCGCAGGCGGTGGTGGCGCGCCACGGCAAGACGGTGGTGGCCTGGCACCAGCTGGCCGCGGCCCGCCCGGCGCCGGGCGCGGTGCTCCAGTACTGGGGCCACGACAAGACCGCGGCCGCCGAGAAGGCGGCCGTCGCGGCGGCGGCGAAGGCGGGCCACCCCCTGATCCTGTCCCCGGCGGACCGCCTCTACCTGGACATGAAGTACGACACGGCGACGAAGCAGGGCCTGGCCTGGGCGGGCTACGTCCCGGTCCGCCGCGCCTACGACTGGGACCCGGGGGCCTACCTCCCGGATGTCCCGGCCTCGGCGGTCCTCGGCGTCGAGGCCCCCCTCTGGACGGAGACCATCGCCACCCGCCCCGACCTGGAGTACATGGCCTTCCCCAGGATCCTGGGCCTGGCCGAACTCGGCTGGAGCACGGCCCCGCCCGACTGGTCTGGCTACAGCCGCCGCCTGGCCGCTCAGGGCCCCCGCCTGGACGCCCAGGGCATCGGCTACTACCGGGCTCCGGACGTCCCGTGGCCATAAGAGCCTGCCCGGTCGATCATGCCCGCGCCGACCCTGGTAGAACGCTGACCCGTGGGTATCCGGGAACGCGAACGCAAGATGTACCGGCCGCTGCGGCGGGCCGGCCTCGAGGTGATCCCGGACGCCGTGCCGCACGGCACGATGCCGGTCGTCTTCGGTTACCGTCCCGAGGACATGGTCGGCGGGTTTTCCCACCGGTACGAAACCCCACGGCTCGTCGAGCGTCTCAACGAGGACTGGTACGACCTGGCGCTCTCCTCGGGTCTTCTCGATCACCGGCGCGAGTTCCTCGTCATGCTTCCGCAGGGCACCCGCACGCACCAGGCGGCCTTGCAGGACATGCACTGGGGCCGCCGTGCCGCACCGGCGGTCTGGACGCGGGTCCAGCTCCTGGACCGCTGGGACATCATGGGCCGGGGTGCGGCATCGGCGTTCCTCGGCGTACGTGCGGGCCATCCCGGCTTCGGCATGATGGCGCTCGACAGCAGTGTGTACATCAGCTGCTCAACGGGCGAGATCGGTGTCGACGTGAGTTCGGTGGCCCACCCGGACCGCTCTGAGAACATCCTGCAGTACCTGGAGTGGTACGCCGGTTGGGACTATCCCCGCGCCGACAAGGAGTTGCAGAAGCGGATAGCCGTCTGGCTCGCGGGCCGCGCACCGGGGGCTGTGAGCCGTTCCGACCGATGACCGCCCCTGGTGACAAGACCTGGCCGGGCGGGTGGTCAGCCGCGGGTGGTGTCCGCGACGCCGTGGAGGAACGCGGCCCAGGCGGACGCGGAGCAGGCGAAGCCGGCCCGCGCGGTGTCCTTGCTGTCCCGCACGGCCCGCCCCCCGTCGGCGGTCTCCGCCACCTCGACGCAATCGCCCTGCTGGCCGGAGTAGGAGGACTTGCGGTACGCGCCGACGATCTCTGCGGTCATGAGGTCTCTCCCGTGGTGTGCTGCGCGCTCGTGAGCAACTGCCGGATCCGGTCTGCCGTCTCCTCGGGAGACAGCGCTGTGGAGCGTAGCCGGTCGAACACATTCACGTAGAGGGCGATATCGTCCGGCACTTCGATCACCGAGGTGTTCGGCAGGTTTTCGACGGCCACGGCCTCGGCGGTCGGTTCATCGCCGAACGAGAAGCTGACGAACGGTCCGGCGGCACCCGCTGCCCTGCTGGCGGACGCCGGCAGCATCTGTACCGTCACGTTGTGGCGCTCGCCGGCCTCCAGCAGGCGGCGCCACTGAGGAACGGCTATGGCCGGGACGGACGCGAGCGAGCTGATCGCAGGCTCCCAGATGACGGCGGCGAACTGGACTCCGCCCTGCTGGATGCGCTTCTGGCGTTCCTGGCGCACCTGCACCAACCGGGCGGCGGTAGCGGACGGGATGAAGGTGGGGCCGGAGGTGATGACCGACTCGGCGTACTCGGCGGTCTGCAACAAGCCCGGAATCAGCACCGGTTGCCACGAACGGATGTACGTCGCCTCGCTTTCCAGCGCGATGTGGTCGGCGTAGTCCGGGGTGACCGCCTCCTGGAAATCGAGCCACCAGCCCCGCTGATTACCCGTCTTCGCCCAACCCTCCAGGCGCGCTCGCTCGGCTCCGTCCTGGACGCCGTAGCAGTCCAGGAGCGTGCGCACTTCGAGCGCCGAAGCCGACGTGAGGCCGCTCTCCAGGCGGCTGACCTTAGACACCGACTTCAAGATCGCCGCCGCAGCGGTGGCCTGGTCGGCTCCCGCAGCCTCGCGATGGCGCTTCAGGGCCGCCCCGAGTCGGCGACTCCGGACGGTGGGGCCTACCCCCTGCGGGCATGGCGGCTCCTTTCAACATCCTTGACAGTCTGCCGGGTTGGCGTGCGAGGCGGCCAGGGCGCCACGAACGGGTGCATCGCAAATTTGCGATGGTGCGCTCTTGCGGCAGCTGTCGACGCGGTCCTACCGTGAGTCGGGTGACGTTCCGCACGTGTCTGATTGCGGAACGTGGCGGTGTCGTGCAAGTGCAGACCCCCGCGACTGGGCGAACAGTCCGGGGGCGTGGTCAACGCTGACTGAAGGAGCGTCAACGTGTTGCATTTTACCGGTGCGCCCCGGGGCAACCAGGGGCGGGCGGTGGCCCGTTGAACGAAGCAGAGCAGGTGGTGCGGCGGTGGCGGCGGGAGGCGCGGTGTGTGCCGGCGGCGCGGGCCGCACTGCGGAAGGCGCTGGCCGACTGGGGGCTCGCCGAGCTGGAGGGCGACGCGCTGCTCGTCGCCTCCGAGCTCCTCACCAACGCCGTCCGGCACGCCGTTGCGCCCCGGGACCGGGAGATCGAGACCCGGTTCGTGCGGCTCGCGAACGGGGTGCGGGTCGAGGTGCACGATGCGTGCCCCGTGCGGCCCGTGGTGCGGGTGCCCGACGAGGCGGGCGACAGCGGCCGCGGCCTGTACCTGGTGGCGGCGCTCGCCGACCGGTGGGCGGTGGGGGAGCGGGTCGGGCCCGGAAAACGGGTGTGGGCCGAGCTGGGTGTGAAGGGGGCCCCGCGGTGAGGGTGGTGAGCCCGTCGGACTGGCTGCTCACCACGGACCGGAGCGGCAGTGGGGCGATCCACGAAGTGGAGTGCACCTCCTGCCACCACGGCTCCGGACCCGCCGAGGACGGCGACGGGCCGGCGGTGTGGGCCCTGCGGCACGCGCGCAGCACAGGGCACACCGGATTCCGGCGGATCGTGACCGACTTCCAGCGCGCGCTGGAGGGGCAGGCCTGACGGCGCGGGGGCGGGCCGGCGCGCGAGGGACCGTATCGCGCGGCCGGCCCACCCCCTCCGCCTACCGGCGCGCGAAGGGCGCGACGGGGTTCTTCAGGGTGCCGACCAGCTGCAGGGCCGCCGAGGGGTCGGCGAGGTCGACCATCTGCTTGTTGTTGCGCAGCTGGAGCCGGTTCAGGCACGACAGCTGGAACTCGTCCGCGAACAGGTCGTAGCGGGCGAAGCGGTCCGCCAGCGCCGGGACCGAGTCCTGGTAGTCGTGGGCGCAGTCGGCCACGGCCCGCCAGAAGGTCTCCTCCTCGCAGATCCCCTCCGTGGCGAGGATCGAGCCGAGGAAGCGGAAGAAGCAGTCGAAGACGTCCGTGAAGATCGACAGCAGCTTCATGTCCTCCGGGACGTCCGCCCGGATCCGCTCCACCGCCGGCGGCAGGACCGCGTCCGGGTCCATCACCACGATCTCCTCGGCGATGTCCTTGAAGATCGCCCGCTTCACGACGCCGCGCTCGATGACGAGGATGGTGTTCTCGCCGTGCGGCATGTAGGCGAGGTCGTACCGGTAGAAGCAGTGGAGGAGGGGGACCAGGTACGCCCGCAGGTAGTGCCGCAGCCACTCGGCCGGGCTCAGGCCCGACTCCTCGATCAGCGCGCCCACGAAGGAGCGGCCCTCGGCGTCCACGTGCAGCAGCGAGGCCATCGTGGCCAGGCGCTCCTCGCCCTCGAGCGACGCCACCGGCGACTCGCGCCACAGCGCGGCCAGCATCTTGCGGTACGGCGAGTAGCGGTCCGTGGCGCGCTCGTACTGGCGGTGGTGGTAGCCGATCGCCGCCCGCTCCCGGATGATCGAGAAGTCCACCGACTGCAGGACCTCGTCGTTCTCGATCAGGCGGTGCAGCCAGTCGTTGATCGCCGGGGTGGCCTCCATGTAGGCCGCGGACAGGCCCCGCATGAAGCCCATGTTCAGGACCGAGATCGCCGTCTTGACGTAGTGCTTCTCGGGGGCGGTGGTGTTGAAGAAGGTGCGGATCGACTGCTGTGCCAGGTACGCGTCCGCGCCCTCGCCGAGCAGCACCAGGCGGCGGTTGGCGATCTCGGCCGCGAAGGTGACCGTGGTCTTGTTCCACCACTGCCAGGGGTGGACCGGCAGCAGGTGGTAGTCCGCGAGGTCCAGGCCGAGCGAGGCCATCTTCGCCTCGAAGCCGGCGATGGCCTCCTCGCCCAGCTCGGCTCGCATGAACGCGTCGTGCTCCAGGCCCGCGCCCGCCGTGAAGGTGGACACGTCCTTGCGGGCCGCCACCCACACCAGGTGCACCGGGCTCGCCGCCTCCGGCGCGTACGAGAGGTACTCGTGGACGCCGAAGCCGAGGCGGCCGTTGTTGGCGACGAAGCAGGGGTGGCCCTCGGTCATGCCCGTCTCGATGTCCTGGAAGGAGGACTTCGCGAGGACCGGGGAAGGGACGAGGGGCTTGGTGTACTTGTAGCCGGAGCCGGCCAGGGTGGAGGAGATCTCCTCCAGGTAGACCGGCAGCACCTCGGCGCTCAGGCCGAGCGCCTCGCGCATCTCGATGTGGAAGTCGAGGGCGTCCAGGGGCAGCTCGGCGCCGTCGCGGACGAGGACGCGGCTGATCGAGGACTCGTCGACGGCCCAGTGGTCCAGGGCGTGGCGGACGGCCGTGAAGCGGTACTCCACGGTGCCGTCGTCGCTGGCCACCGTGTACGAGGAGCCGTCGCCCGCGGGGACCGGGGCGAGCAGGCGCTCGTGGGAGAACTCCGCCAGCGCCTTGCGGACCAGCGCGCGGTTCGCGCGGGCCCACAGCTCGGGGTCCAGGTGGGAGATCGCGTCGGCGAGGCTCATATCGACGCTCCCGTGGCCAGGCCGGTGGCCGCCTCGAACTGCTCGCGGGTGCAGAAGCTGAGCAGGGCCCGCTTCTCCGGCTTCTGCACGGGACCGTGCACGGTGAAGCCGACGGCCTCGTTCAGGGCGTGCACCGCCGTGTTCCCGACGTCCGGCTCGACCACCACGCGCCGGGTCGCCGGGTCGGCGAACAGCGCGGCCATCACCGTCGTGATCACGGCGCGGGTGAAGCCGTGCAGCGGCGTGTCGCTGGGCGCGACGAGGAAGTGCATGCCGACGTCGCCGGGCTCGGCGTCGTACAGGCCGACGAGCTCCAGCCGGCTCGGGTCGTAGCGCTCCATCAGGAAGGCCGGGCGGCCCTCGTGGAGGCCGATGAACGCGTCGTGGTGCTCGGCGGCCGCGATCCTCATGTACTCGCGCTCGACGTCGGGCAGCGAGGCGTCCTGCATCATCCAGAACGCCGCCTTGGGGTGGGTGACCCAGGCGTGCAGCAGCTCCGCGTCGGCGAGCGGGTCCATCGGGCGGACCGCGAAGCCGCCGAGGACCGCGTCCTCGCGCGCGTAGAGGGTGTCGGTGGTGCTCATTTACAGGGTGCCTTCCGGGGCGGAGAACTGCTGGAACGCGATGGACTTCTCGACCTTGTAGTACTCCCGGCCGAGCAGCTCGCCGACGATGTACGCGTTGCGGTACGCCGCCATGCCCAGGTCGGGCGAGGTGAGCGAGTGGTTGTGGGTCGTGCCGTTCTGGAGGTAGACCCCGCGCCCGGTCACGTCGACCGCGTAGTTGCGGGCCGCGTCGAGGCGGCCGCGGCCGTCGAAGTTCAGCCGGTCCCTGATCGGGTCCAGGAACCGCGGCGTCGCGTACGTGTAACCGGTCGCCAGCACCAGGCCCTCGGAGGCGAGGGTGAAGTCGCGCTCCTGTTCCTCCTGGCGCAGCCCCAGCGTGTACGTGCCGGTGCTGGTGTCGTACGCGGCGCTGTGCAGGGCGGTGTTGGTGAGCAGGGTGGTGGGCACGGGGCCGGGCATGGTGACCCGCTTCTGGTAGAGCAGGTCGAAGATCGCGTTGATCAGGTCGCCGTCGATGCCCTTGAACAGGTTCTTCTGCTGGGCCTCCAGGCGGTACCGGGTGTCCTCCGGGAGGGCGTGGAAGTAGTCCACGTACTCCGGTGAGGTCATCTCCAGGGTGAGCTTGGTGTATTCGAGCGGGAAGAAGCGCGGCGAGCGGGTCACCCAGTTGAGCCGGTAGCCGTACGTGTCGATCTCCGCGAGGAGGTCGTGGTAGATCTCGGCGGCGCTCTGGCCCGAGCCGACCAGGGTGATCGACTTCTTCTTCTGCAGCTCCGCCTTGTGCTCCATGTAGGCCGAGTTGTGGATGAAGTCGCCGCCCAGGTGCGCGCAGGCGTCCGGGATGTGCGGCGGGGTGCCGGTGCCCAGCACCAGGCGCCGGGCGCGGAACGTTTCTCCGCCGTCGGTGCGGACCTCGTACAGCTCGGCGCCCGCGTCGTAGGCGACCTCGGTGACGGAGGTGGAGTACAGCACGTTGTCGAGGCGGTCGGCGGCCCAGCGGCAGTAGTCGTTGTACTCGGTCCGCAGCGGGTAGAAGTTCTCGCGGATGTAGAAGGAGTACAGCCGGTCCTGGTCCTTCAGGTAGTTCAGGAAGGAGAAGGGCGAGGTGGGGTCGGCCAGGGTGACCAGGTCCGACATGAACGGCGTCTGCAGGTGCGCCCCGTCCAGGAACATCCCGGCGTGCCACTCGAAGTGCGGCTTCGACTCGATGAAGAGGCCGTCGAGCTCGTCGATCGGTGCGGTCAGGCAGGCGAGTCCCAGGTTGAAGGGACCGAGGCCGATACCGATGAAATCACGGGTCCGGCGGGGGTCACGAGGCTCACGAGACGACTGCAAGGGATTCTCCCAGGTACTGCTCGGCGTGGGACGCGAGGAGGTCGAGCACGGCCGCGATGTCGGCCGTGGTGGTCTGCGGGTTGAGGAGGGTGAACTTGAGGTACTGGTCGCCGTCGACCTTGGTGCCGGCGACGACGGCCTCGCCGGAGGCGAACAGGGCCTTGCGGGCGTGCAGGTTGGCCTCGTCGACCAGGTCGGCGCGCACCTCGGCCCCGGGGACGTAGCGGAAGACCAGGGTGGAGATCTGCGGGCGGACCACGACCTCGAAGCGGGGGTCGGCGTCGATGAGCTCCCACCCGGCGGCGGCGAGGTCGACGACCTCGTCGAAGAGCGAGCCGATCCCGTCGGCGCCCATGGTGCGCAGCGTCATCCAGAGCTTGAGGGCGTCGAAGCGGCGGGTGGTCTGGATGGACTTGTCGACCTGGTTGGGGATCCGCTCCTCGGCCATCCGTCGCGGGTTGAGGTAGTCCGCGTGGTACGTGGCGTGCCGGAGGGTGTCGCGGTCGCGGACCAGCACCGCACTGGAACTGACCGGCTGGAAGAAGGACTTGTGGTAGTCGACGGTGACCGAGTCGGCCGCCTCGATGCCGTCGAGCAGGTGCCGGCGGGTGGGGGAGACCAGCAGTCCGCAGCCGTACGCGGCGTCCACGTGCATCCACGTGCCGTGCTCGGCGGCCAGGCGGGAGATCTCCGGGAGCGGGTCGATGGACCCGAAGTCGGTGGTGCCCGCGGTGGCGACGACGGCCATCGCCACGAGGCCCTCCGCGGCGCACTCCTCGAGCTCCAGGGCGAGGACGGAGGTGTCCATGCGGCGGTTGCGGTCGACCGGGACCGCGATGACCGCCTCGTAGCCCAGCCCCAGCATGGCGGCCGACTTCTTGACGCTGAAGTGGCTGGCCTCGGAGGTGAAGATGCGCAGGCGCGGCAGGACCTCGGCCTTGGTCAGGGTGCGCCCGCTGGCCTGCATGACCTTCCGGCAGGCCTCGTCGCGGGCCAGGAGCAGGGCGTGGAAGTTGGACTGGCTGCCGCCGGAGGTGAAGACGCCGTCCGCGGCCGGGCCGAGTCCGATGCGCTGCGCGGTCCAGTCGATCAGGCGGCGTTCGATGAGGGTGCCGCCGATGGACTGGTCCCAGGTGTCCAGCGAGGAGTTGACGGCCGACAGGACGGCCTCGCCGAGGACGGCGGGGATGACGACCGGGCAGTTGAGGTGGCCCAGGTAGCGCGGGTGGTGGAAGTACACGGCGTCGCGCAGGTAGACCTCCTCCAGCTCGTCGAGGACGGCGGCCGGGTCCTCCAGCGGCCGGTCCAGGTCGATCGCCTCGATGACCGGGGCGAGTTCGTCGACGGAGATGCCCGTGTGGGGGCGCTGCGTGGCCGCAAGTTTGGCGGCGACGCGCTCCACGCCCTCGGTGACGGAACGCCGGTAGTCGTCCGCAGTCGTCTCGTTCAGCAGATGCGAGCGCATCAACGTTCCTCCGGGCGGGGGAGAGGGGGGCGGGGGAAAGATGTGCTTAGGTTAGCCTAACCTTACTTGCACGCCAAATGGCGAGGGCCCCGGCCGGAAAGCCAGGGCCCATCGCAGGATTCTTGAAGTTGCTCGTGGGGCGGGTGCGAAAACGCTTGTGGCGCGCTCGAGTTCGGGCGGCCCGCAGCTCGACCTACAGCTCGGCCGAGGGCTCCTCGCTCGGCGCCTGCCCCGCGTACGCCTCGGCGAGCAGCTGCTCCTCGCTCGCGCCCAGACGCCAGTAGCCGGTGAAGCCCACCGCGCGCCGGTCGAGGGAACGTTCCTGCACCAGGTGGCGCCGCACGGCGCGCACCGTGCCCGCCTCACCGGCCAGCCAGGCGTACGGAGCCCGCCCCGGGGGGAGTTCGGCGGCCCGCACCGCTTCCACCACCCGTTCGGCCCGGCCCGGGCCGCCCGTGCGCACGATCCAGGTGATGTCCGCAGCGGCGGCGGTGGCGAGTTCGAGCCGGTCGCGCTCGTGCGGAACCTCGAAGAAGGCCTTCACGGGGGTGCCGGCGGCGAGCCGCTCCAGGATCGCCGCGGCCGCGGGCAGCGCGGTCTCGTCGGCGTACATCACCAGCGCGTCGGTGGCGGCCGGCGGCCGGAAGCGCACGGACTTGTTCTCCGCGACGGCCGGCCCGATGGCCAGGATCCGGCGGCCCGTCACCGCCCGTCCCGCCCAGGCGGAGGCGGGGGAGGAATCCCCGTGCAGGACGAAGTCGATGTCCACCTCGACCGCGCCGTCGGGCGCCGTCCGCTGTTCGCGCACGGTGTACGAGCGCATCACCGGCCGCTCCTCGTCCGGCATGCCGCGCCAGGCGCCGAACCAGGTGTCCTCGTCCGTGGACGGCAGGACCGTGTGCTCCCGGTGGGCGGGCGGCAGGAAGAGAGACAGGCTCTGGTCCCAGCCGCCCGAGCGGAAGCCGGCGAGGCCCGCGCCGCCGAAGGTCACCCGCAGGAAGGAGTGGCCGAGCCGGCGGGTGCGGACCACCTCCGCCGTGAAGAAGCGGAAGTGGGCCGCGGCCGGACCGGCGCCCGCCTCCTCGGCGGCCCCGGAGGCCTGGGTGGGTTCGGCGTCGGACGCGGTGGCGGTCATGCGGAGGGTCCCCCTGGGATGCGAGTGGGCGCCGGGCAAGGGTGGCCCGGCGGCGGTCGGGGCATGCGGAACGCCGGGCCGGGGCGGTGGCCGCCGGCCCGGCGCCGACGTGCCGGCGGGCGGTGGTCAGCCGACCTTCTTGGCGTTCTGGATCGCCTTCGCGAGGTCCTCCAGGACCTGGGCGCACTTCTCGTACGAGTAGATCGGCTCGGTGACGCGCGGGGCGACCTGGCCGGCCTTGACCGCGGGCAGCTCGTTCCACGTCGGCTTGGCCTTCAGGGCGTCGGGCTGGAGGGTGCCGGTGCGGTTGTCGAGGAGGACCAGGTCGGCCTTGTACTTTCCGGCCTGCTCCCAGCTGAGGGTCTCGAAGAAGCCGCCCTGGTCGAGCTTGTCCTTCTCCGGGGCGACGAACTCGACGCCGAGGGACTCGAAGTACTTCAGGTCGGCCGAGGTCTTGGGCGTGGAGACGTAGAAGTTCGCGTCCGAGCCGGAGCCGACCAGGACCTTGATGCCCGGGTTGGCCTTGGTGGCCTCGCGGACCTTGCCGGCGGCGGCCTCGAAGCGGGCCTTGGCGTCGGTGGTCTTCTTGGTGTTCAGATCGGCGCCCAGGGCCTGGGCGAGGTCGGCCGTGCGCTGCAGGGCCTTGTCCATGGAGACGTCGCCGCCGACGCCGACCGCGGCGGCCGGGGCCAGCTTGAGGATCTTGTCCTTGGAGGCCTCGGGGACGTACCAGTACGTGCCGTCCCAGGTGTTGGTGACGAGCAGGTCGGGCGCCAGGGCGGCGTACTTCTCGATGTTGAACTCGTCGTAGACGTTGCCGAGGATCTCGACCTTGGAGACGTCCATCGAACCGGCCGTCACATCGGGCTTGCCGTCGGCGGTCTTGGTGGGGCCGAAGACGCCCTTGACCTGGACGCCGTAGTCGTGGAGCGCGGCGGCGGTGCCGGTGTAGGCGACGACGTTCTTCGGCTTGGCCTTGAGGCTGATCTCCTTGCCCAGGTCGTCCTTGAAGGTCCAGGCGCCCGAGGCCGCGGCGCCGCCGTCCTTGTCGCCCGCCCCGCCCCCGGCCGAGCCGCCGCACGCGGTGAGTGCCGCGACGAGGCCGAGGGCGCCGCCGGCGGCGACGAGACCGCGCCGGGAGAGGGGGAGGGTACGGGACTTGGGCATGTCGGTGTCCGCTTTCGTGCGTGCCGGGGCCACCACGGGGCCGTCGGGGAGAAGGTTAGCCTAACCTAAGCGGATCTCCGTGGAAGGTGCAAGGCCGGCCCGAAAAACGGCATGCCGGTGTCCGGCGCGGGTCCGTGGCCCGCGCCGGACACCGGCGGTCCCTCAGCTCAGCCGGCGAAACCCAGCTCACGGGCGATCAGCATGCGCTGCACCTCGCTCGTGCCCTCGCCGATCTCCAGGATCTTGGAGTCGCGCCACATGCGGGCCACCGGGTACTCGTTCATGAACCCGTAGCCGCCGTGGATCTGCGTGGCGTCGCGCGCGTTGTCCACCGCGACCGTGGAGGAGTACAGCTTCGCGATCGCCGCCTCCTTCTTGAACGGCTCGCCGTGCACCAGGCGGGAGGCGGCGTCGCGCCAGGCCACGCGGGCCATGTGGGCGCGCATCTCCATGTCGGCCAGCTTGAACTGGATGGCCTGGTTCTCGCCGATGGGCCGGCCGAAGGCCTGCCGCTCCTTGGCGTACTTCACCGACTCGTCCACGCAGCCCTGCGCCAGGCCGGTGGCCAGCGCCGAGATGGCGATGCGGCCCTCGTCGAGGATCCGCAGGAACTGCGCGTAGCCGCGGCCCTCCTCGCCGACCAGGTTGGCCAGCGGCACGCGGACGTCGTCGAAGGACAGCTCGCGGGTGTCGGAGGCGTTCCAGCCGACCTTCGAGTACGGGGCGGCCACCGTGAAGCCGGGGGTGCCGGACGGCACGATGATCGAGGAGATCTCCGGACGGCCGTCCGCCTTGCGGCCGGTGACGGCGGTGACGGTGACCAGGCCCGTGATGTCCGTGCCCGAGTTGGTGATGAAGCACTTCGAGCCGTTGATGACCCACGCGTCGCCGTCCTTGACGGCCGTCGTACGGGTGCCGCCCGCGTCCGAACCCGCACCGGGCTCGGTCAGGCCGAACGCGCCCAGCACCTCGCCCGAGCAGAGCTTCGGCAGCCACTGCTGCTTCTGCTCCTCGGTGCCGAAGAGGTACAGGGGCATGGCGCCCAGGGAGACGCCCGCCTCCAGGGTGATCGCCACCGAGGAGTCGACGCGGGCCAGCTCCTCCAGGGCGATGCCGAGGGCGAGGTAGTCGCCGCCCATGCCGCCGTACTCCTCGGGGAACGGCAGCCCGAACAGGCCCATGCGGCCCATCTCGGCGACGATCTCGTAGGGGAACTCGTGCCGCTCGTAGAAGTCGCCGATCTTCGGGGCGACCACGTCGTGCGCGAACGCCTCGACGGTGCGGCGGAGTTCCTCGTGCTCGGGGGTGAGCCGGTGGTCGAGGGACATGTCTTCGTTACTCCTTGTGGGAGAGGGCGCGGACGGTACGGGAGGGGCTGGGGCGTCCCAGCTGCTCGGCCATCCACACGCTCGTGGCGGTGAGGGCGGCCAGATCGACCCCGGTCTCGATGCCGAGGCCGTCGAGCATCCACACCAGGTCTTCGGTGGCGAGGTTGCCGGTGGCGCTCTTCGCGTACGGGCAGCCGCCGAGGCCGCCGGCGGAGGCGTCGACGGTGGTCACGCCGTGCTGCAGCGCGGCGAGGGTGTTCGACAGGGCCTGGCCGTAGGTGTCGTGGAAGTGCACGCCGATCCGGTCGGTGGACACCCCGGCCTCGTTCAGCTCGCCGAGCAGCGCCCGGACGTGGCCGGGCGTGGCGACGCCGATCGTGTCGCCGAGGCTGAGCTCGTCGCAGCCCAGGTCGAGCAGGGCCTTGGCGGTGCGGACGACCTGGTGGACGGGGACCGCCCCCTCCCACGGATCGCCGAAGCACATGGACAGGTAGCCGCGCACGTGCGCCCCGCCCTCCTTCGCCCGGGCCACGACCGGCTCGAACATGGCGAGGGACTCGGCGACGGTCCGGTTGAGGTTGCGGGAGGCGAAGGTTTCGGTGGCCGACCCGAAGACGGCGATGCGGTCGGCGCCGAGGGCCAGCGCCCGGTCGAGCCCCCGCTCGTTCGGCACCAGCACCGGCAGGTGCACGCCGGCTGCGGCCAGGTCGGCGAGGTGCGGGAACAGCTCCTCGGCGTCGGCCAGCTGGGGCACCCACTTGGGGTGCACGAAGCTGGTCGCCTCGACGGTGCGCAGCCCGGCGGCGGCCAGCCGGTGGATGAACTCGGCCTTCACCGCCGTCGGCACGGCCGACTTCTCGTTCTGCAGGCCGTCGCGGGCGCCGACCTCGTGGATCCGCACGCGTGCGGGCAGCCCCGCTTCGGGGACGGCCATGGGCAGTCCGTTCATGCGCCCTCCTCCTCTTCGGCCTCGGGGACGACCACGGCCAGGACCTGGTCCATGGCGACGGTGGTGCCCGGGGAGACGTCCAGCTCGGTGACCGTGCCGGCGTGCGGGGCGGAGATGACGTGCTCCATCTTCATCGCCTCGACCACCAGCAGGCTCTGCCCGGCGGCCACCTTGTCGCCGACGGCGACCTTGACGACCGTGACCGTGCCGGGCATCGGCGCGGCGAGCGTGTCGGCCCCTGCATGGCCCCGGCCGCCGAGCGCTGCGGCGACGGGGTCGTGCCGCTGCACGTGCCAGCTGTCGCCGTCGCGGCCCAGCCAGGTCCCCTCCGGGGAGGCGGCGTAGGCGAACCGGTGCGTCACGCCGTCCAGCTCCAAGGTGAGCCGGTCGCCGCCGAGGCTGACGACCCGCCCGCGGGCCGGTGCGCTGGGGCTCTGCCCGGGACCCCGCGCCTCGACCGCCGACGGGGCTTGATCTGCCCCGCCGCCGCTGTCGGCTGCGGCGTCGAGCAGGATCTCCTGCTCCGTGCCCCGCCGGCGGGTTCGGACCGCGACCGGTTCCTGGCCCGGGAGGCGGAAGTGGTGGACCGTCCAGGCGGGCGTGCCGCCGAGGCGCCAGCCGTCACCCGCGGAGAACGGGTCGGCCCACGCCGGCCCGGCGCCTGCACCCTCCAGCCCCGCCTGCGGGCCCCTCCCAGCGGTAGCTGCGGGAGTTCGAGGCGCGGGGTGGGGGAGGGAAGCCTCCAGCAGCGCAGCCGCTGCGTACACCTCCGCCGGGACCCCCTCCGGCAGGAGGGACGGCAGGTCGCGCTCGACCAGCCCCGTGTCCAGTTCCCCGGAGACCACGTCCGGGTGGGCCAGCAGCCTGCGCAGGAAGCCGGCGTTGGTCTGGACACCGAGGATCACGGTGTCGGCCAGCGCCCCGCGCAGCACGCGCAGGGCCGCGGCCCGGTCCGGACCGTACGCGATCACCTTCGACAGCATCGGGTCGTACGTCGAGCCCACGTCCACCCCGGCCACCAGCCCGGAGTCCGTCCGCACGGCCCGCCCGGCCGGCTCCGACAGCGCCAGCACGGTCCCGCCCGAGGGCAGGAACCCGCGCGCCGGGTCCTCCGCGCAGACGCGGGCCTCGATCGCGTGCCCGGTCAGCACCACGTCGGACTGCGCGATCCCGAGCGCGCCGCCGGCCGCGACCCGAAGCTGGAGCTCGACCAGGTCCAGGCCCGTCACGAGCTCCGTCACCGGGTGCTCCACCTGGAGGCGGGTGTTCATCTCCATGAAGTAGTACGAGGCCGGGTCCCCGCCCGGGACGATGAACTCCACGGTGCCGGCGCCCACGTACCCGCAGGCCCGCGCCGCCTCCACCGCCGCGGCGCCCATCGCGGCCCGGATCTCGGGCGTCAGCAGGACGGAGGGCGCCTCCTCGATGACCTTCTGATGGCGCCGCTGCAGGGAGCACTCGCGCTCGCCGAGGTGCACCACGTTGCCGTGGGCGTCGGCCATCACCTGGATCTCGATGTGCCGCGGCCGGTCCACCCAGCGCTCCACCAGCAGGGTGTCGTCGCCGAAGGAGGACCGCGCCTCGCGCCGGGCGGCCGCGATCTCCTCGGCCAGCACGGCCGCGTCGCGGACCAGCCGCATGCCCTTGCCGCCGCCGCCCGCGGAGGGCTTCAGCAGCACCGGCATGCCGATCTTCTCGGCGGCCTCGACGAGTTCGGCGTCGGACAGGCCGCTGCCGGAGGAGCCGGGCACCACGGGCACGCCCGCCGCCTTCACGGTCTCCTTGGCCCGGATCTTGTCGCCCATCAGGGAGATCGCCCGGGCGGGCGGGCCGATGAAGGCGAGCCCGGCCTCGGCGCAGGCCTCGGCGAAGGCGGCGTTCTCGGCGAGGAAGCCGTAGCCGGGGTGGACGGCCTCGGCGCCGGTGCGGCGGGCCGCGTCGAGCAGCCGCTCCACCGACAGGTAGCTCTCGGCGGCCGCTGCCGGGCCGATGCGGACGGCCGTGTCGGCCTCCCGTACGTGCCGGGCGTCCGCGTCGGCGTCGCTGAAGACGGCCACGGACCGGATTCCGAGCTCCCGCAGGGTGCGGATGACCCGGACCGCGATCTCGCCCCGGTTGGCCACAAGGACAGTGCTGAACATCTGGGGGGTCCTCACGTCACAGGTCGCAGGTCACATACGGAAGATGCCGAAGCCCGGCTCGCCCAGCGGGGCGTTGGCGCAGGCGGTCAGGGCCAGGCCCAGCACCTGCCGGGTCTCCAGGGGGTCGATGACCCCGTCGTCCCACAGCCGCGCGGTGGCGTAGTAGGCGTTGCCCTGTTCCTCGTACTGGGCGCGGACCGGGGCCTTGAAGGCCTCCTCGTCCTCCAGGGGCCATTCCTGGCCGGCGGCCTCGATCTGGTCGCGCTTGACGGTGGCGAGGACGGACGCCGCCTGCTCGCCGCCCATCACGGAGATCTTGGCGTTGGGCCACATCCACAGGAAGCGCGGCGAGTACGCCCGGCCGCACATCGAGTAGTTGCCCGCGCCGTACGAGCCGCCGACGACCACCGTCAGCTTCGGGACGCGGGTGCAGGCCACGGCGGTGACCATCTTCGCGCCGTGCTTGGCGATGCCGCCGGCCTCGTAGTCGCGGCCCACCATGAAGCCGGAGATGTTCTGCAGGAACAGCAGCGGGATCCCGCGCTGGTCGCACAGCTCGATGAAGTGGGCGCCCTTCTGGGCGGATTCCGCGAACAGGATGCCGTTGTTGGCGACGATGCCGACCGGGTGGCCGTGGATCCGGGCGAAGCCGGTGACCAGGGTGGTGCCGAACTCGGCCTTGAACTCCTGGAAGCGGGAGCCGTCGACGATCCGGGCGATGATCTCGCGGGCGTCGTAGGGAGTGCGGGAGTCCACCGGGACGGCGCCGTACAGGCCGTACGGGTCCACCTTGGGCTCCTCGGCCGCCTCGACCGCCCAGGGCAGGGGGCCGCGCTCGGGCAGGGTGGCCACGATGTTCCGTACGATCCGCAGCGCGTGCGCGTCGTCCTCCGCGAGGTGGTCGGTCACGCCGGAGACGCGGCTGTGCACCTCACCGCCGCCGAGCTCCTCGGCCGTGACGACCTCGCCGGTGGCCGCCTTCACCAGCGGCGGGCCGCCGAGGAAGATCGTGCCCTGGCCCCGGACGATGACCGCCTCGTCGCTCATGGCGGGCACGTACGCCCCGCCGGCGGTGCAGGAGCCGAGGACGGCCGCGATCTGCGGGATGCCGGCGCCGGACATGCGGGCCTGGTTGTAGAAGATGCGGCCGAAGTGCTCCCGGTCGGGGAAGACCTCGTCCTGCATGGGCAGGAAGGCGCCGCCGGAGTCGACCAGGTAGAGGCAGGGGAGACGGTTCTCCAGCGCCACTTCCTGGGCGCGCAGGTGCTTCTTGACGGTCATCGGGTAGTACGTGCCGCCCTTGACGGTGGCGTCGTTCGCGACGATCACGCACTCGCGGCCGCTGACCCGGCCGATGCCGGCGATGACCCCGGCCGCCGGGGCCGCGCCCCCGTACATGCCCTCGGCGGCCAGCGGGGCCAGCTCCAGGAAGGGCGATCCGGGGTCGAGGAGGGTGTCGACCCGGTCCCGGGGCAGCAGCTTCCCGCGCGCCGTGTGCCGGGCGCGGGCCTTCTCGCCGCCGCCGAGGCGGGCCGCCTCCAGGCGGGCGCGCAGGCCCTCGGCGAGCTCGCGGTGGGCGTCCTCGTTGGTGCGCCAGGCCTCGGACGCCGGGTCCGCGGCGCTGTGAAGCACAGGTGCCTGCTGCATCGGTCGAGCTCCCTTGCTCGGTCCACGCGGTTAATGAGCGTTAACGTCTATGGCGCCTAGGTTAACGACCGCTAACCGCCCTGTCTAGAATGGATTCCCATGAGCACTTCAGCGGCCGCCCCGACCCGTCGCGAGCAGATCCTCAGTGAAGCCGCGCGCCTCTTCGCCGAGCGCGGTTTCCACGGCGTCGGCGTCGACGAGATAGGCGCCGCGGTGGGGATCAGCGGCCCCGGGCTGTACCGGCACTTCGCGGGCAAGGACGCCATGCTCGCCGAGCTGCTCGTCGGGATCAGCGAGCGGCTGCTGACCGGCGGGCGGCGCCGGGTGGAGGAGGCCGCGGGCGACGCCTCGGCCGTCCTGGCCTCACTGATCGACGGGCACATCGACTTCGCCCTGGACGACCGCGCGCTGATCACCCTGCACGACCGGGAGCTGGACCGGCTGCGGGAGGCCGACCGCAAGCTCGTACGGCAGCTCCAGCGGCAGTACGTCGAGCTGTGGGTCGCCGTCGTACGGGAACTGCACCCCGAGGTCGGGGAGGCGGAGGTCCGGGTGGCCGTCCACGCCGTCTTCGGACTGCTGAACTCCACCCCGCACCTGGGCGCCCTCGGGCGCGAGGCGACGGAATCGCTGCTGCGGCGGCTCGCGCACGGGGCGTTCGGGGCGCTGTCCGCGTGACGCCACGTGTCCGGCGGCTGGGATGGAACCGCCGCCTCCGGCGGGGCGGCGGCAGAATGGGCCGCATGCCGAAGCCGATAGAGACGCCCGTACCCAGCCGCGCCGAGCTCGTCGACCACCTGGTGCGCACCCGGATCGCGGGCCAGGTCGCCACCCCGCGCGAGAACAACCTCTCCCACTACCGCAAGCTCGCCAACGGCGACCGGCACTACTGGCTCGGCCTGGAGCTGGGCGACCGCTGGAGCGACGAGCAGGACGTGCTCGCGGTGATGGCGGAGCGGTGCGGAGTCGTCGACGACGCGGAGCACCGGCACGGCCAGGACACCATCGACCCGGAACTCACCGTCGCCGCCCTGGACCGGATGGCGGCCCGGCTGCACAAGGCCGCCCTCGACCGCCAGCGCGTCCTGCTGGCCACCGGCCACCCGGGCGGCCTGCTGGACGTGCACCGCGCCACGGCCGCAGCGCTGCGCGCCGCCGGCTGCGAGATCGTGGTGATCCCCTCCGGGCTGACGGCCGACGAGGCCTCGGTGTGGCAGTTCGCCGACGTCGCGGTGCTGGAGCGGGGCGCCACCCTGTGGCACACGCACTCCCCGGCCCCGATGGCGGCGATCCTCGACGCCCTGGCCGAGGCCGGCCGCCCGCAGCCCGACCTGGTGGTGGCCGACCACGGCTGGGCGGGCTGCGCGGCGCAGCGCGGCCTGGACGCGGTGGGGTACGCGGACTGCAACGACCCGGCCCTGTTCCTCGCCGAGGCGGAGGGCACCCTCCAGGTGGCGGTCCCGCTGGACGACCACGTCCGCGACCCGCGCTTCTACGACCCGATGGTCGCCTACCTCCTCGCCGCGGCAGGCCTGAGGGAGGGCTGACCGCTCCCGGCCCCGGCCCGGGCCCGGCCCCGTCCCGGCCGGGGTCAGCCCAGCCAGGCCGAGGTCAGCGCCTGGACGGCCGAGCCGTCGAGGTCGGTGAGCTTGGTCGCGACGAACGTGCGAGCCCAGTCCGAGGTCTGCACCCGCAGCGGCATCCGCTCCACGTCCAGCAGTTCCACCAGCGGGGCGGCGGCCTCCGCGGAGGTCTGGGCGGTGCCGTACGAGGAGAGGGTCCGCTCGACGTAGGCCTTGAGCGCGGGCGCGTACGGGCCCGCATCCGCCATCAGCCGCGCGATCTCGTCCTGCTGGTTGGCCACGAACTCGCTGGTGACCGCGCCGGGTTCGACCAGGGAGACCTGCACGCCGACGGTGGCGGCGACCGGGGCCAGGGACTCCATGAACCCCTCGACGGCGAACTTGGCCGCGCAGTACGCCTCGTTGAAGGGCTGGCCGACCACGCCGCCGACGCTGGTCACGGTGATCAGCCGGCCGCCGGAGGCGCGCAGGTGCGGCAGGGCCGCCCGGGTCACCTCCACCACGCCGAAGTAGTTGACCTCCATCGAGGCGCGCACGGCCGCCATGCCGTCCTGCTGCTCCAGGGTGCCGGCGAAGCCGGCCCCGGCGTTGTTGACCACCGCGTCCAGGCGGCCGTGCTCGGCGACGACCTGCGCGACGCAGGCGGCGACCGACTCGCCATCGGTGACGTCCATCCGCTCGACCTGGACGCGCTCGGCGACCCCGGCCTCGCGGGCGGCGTCGAGCAGGCCCGCGGCGCGCGAGGTGTCGCGCATGGTCGCGACGACGTGCCACCCGGCCTGTGCGGCCGCGACGGCGGCGGCGAGGCCGATGCCGGTGGAGGTGCCGGTGATGAGAACGGTCTTGGGGGCGGGGGCGCTGCCGGCCATGAGGGCTCCTGGAAAACGGGTGGAGGTCTGTGCGTGCACACACACATTACATTTGTGTGTGCGCACACGCAATCGGTACTCTGATCACATGGCGAAGAGCAACCTCACCCTGGGCCACCTCACCCCGCGCGACCACGCCTTCTACGGCCTGGTCTGGGCGGGGTCCACGCTCAGTGCCCGGGTCGACCAGGCCCTCGCGCGCCGACACGACCTGCCGCTGTCGTGGTTCGAGGTGATGCTGTGGCTGCGCGCCCAGAAGGAGCCGGTCGCCGCCTCCGACCTCGGCGCCATGACGCTGCTCAGCCGCAGCCAGGTCTCGCGCGTCGCCGACTCGCTCCAGGCCCGCGGCCTCGTGGAGCGGATACCCTCCCCGACCGACGCCCGCTCGGTCTGCATCGCCCTGACCGACGCGGGCCGCCGCGCCTTCGCCGAGGCCGACGCCACCCGCCGCGAGGTCCTCGCCGAGGTCTTCGACGACCTCCTGGACGACAACGACATCGCCGCCCTGCAGGCCATCTGGGCCAAGCTCAAGTCCCGCCCGAAGGGCTGAAGGCGGCGCGAGGACGCGGCGGCGCTGTTCAGGCGCGCGGTACGCGGACCACGCCCTCCTGGATCACCGTGACGGCCAGGCGGCCGTCCTGGGTCCAGATGCGGGCCTGGCCGAGGCCCCGGCCACCGTGGGAGGTGGGGGAGTCCTGGTCGTACAGCAGCCACTCGTCGGCCCGGAACGGCCGGTGGAACCACATCGCGTGGTCCAGCGAGGCGCCGACCACGTCGCCCACCGCCCAGCCGCCCCGGCCGTGCGCGAGCAGCACCGAGTCCAGCAGGGTCATGTCCGAGACGTACGTGGCCAGGCAGGTGTGCAGGAGCGCGTCGTCGCTCTCCAGCTTCCCGGCGGTGCGGAACCACACCTGCGAGCGCGGCTCGACCGGCTCCCCGATCGTGCCCCACGGCGGGGTGGTCGCGTAGCGCAGGTCCACCGCGCCGCGCGCCTCCAGCAGCCGCTCCACGGTGCCGGGGTCGCGGAAGAGCTCCCGGTAGGCCGGCAGCGCCTCGGCGGCGGTCGGCAGGGTCTCCGGGTCCGGGGCCTGCGGCATGGCGACCTGGTGGTCGAGCCCCTCCTCGTACAGCTGGAACGACGCCGAGAGGTGGAAGATCGGCTGGCCGTGCTGGACGGCGACGACCCGGCGCGTGGTGAACGACCGCCCGTCGCGGATGCGGTCGACGGTGTAGATGATGGGCGCGCCCGGGTCACCCGTGCGCAGGAAGTACGAGTGCAGCGAATGCGCCGTGCGGTCCCCGGGCACCGTCCGGCCGGCCGCGACCAGCGCCTGGGCCGCGACCTGTCCGCCGAACACGCGCGGCACCAGGGAGGTGCGGCTGGTGCCGCGGAAGATGTTCTCCTCGATCTGCTCCAGGTCGAGCAGATCGAGGAGATCGGTGAGTACCTCGTTCAACGGGACTTACAGACCCATCGCCTTGGCGATGATCGACTTCATGACCTCGCTGGTGCCGCCGTAGATGCGGTTGACGCGGTTGTCCGCGTACAGGCGGGCGATCGGGTACTCGTTCATGTAGCCGTAGCCGCCGTGCAGCTGCAGGCAGCGGTCGATGACGCGGTGCGCGACCTCGGTGCAGAACAGCTTCGCGGACGCGGCCTCGGCCGGGGTCAGCTCGCCCGCGTCCAGGGCCTCCAGCGCGCGGTCGGCGACGGCCTCGGCGGCGTCCACCTCGGCCTGGCAGGCGGCCAGCTCGAACTTGGTGTTCTGGAAGTGCGCGACCGGCTTGCCGAAGACGGTGCGCTCGGTCACGTACTGCTGCGCGAAGCGGACGGCGGCCTTGGCCTGCGCGTACGCGCCGAAGGCGATGCCCCAGCGCTCGGAGGGCAGGTTGGCGCCGAGGTAGTAGAAGCCCTTGTTCTCCTCGCCGAGCAGGTCCTCGACCGGGACCTTCACGTCTACGAACGCCAGCTCGGCGGTGTCGGAGGTGCGCAGGCCCAGCTTGTCCAGCTTGCGGCCGATGGAGTAGCCCTCGGACTTGGTGTCCACGGCGAACAGGGAGATGCCGAAGCGGCGGTCCTGCTCGCTCGGGGCGGAGGTGCGGGCGCAGACGATGACGCGGTCGGCGTGGACACCGCCGGTGATGAAGGTCTTGGCGCCGTTGAGGACGTAGTGCGTGCCGTCCTCGGAGAGCTTGGCGGTGGTCTTCATGCCCGCGACGTCGGAGCCGGTGCCCGGCTCGGTCATCGCCAGGGCCCACATCTCCTCGCCGGAGACGAAGTTCGGGAGGTAGCGCTTCTTCTGCTCGTCGGTGGCGAGCATCTTGATGTAGGGCAGGGCGAGCAGGACGTGCACGCCGGAGCCGCCGAAGTTGACGCCCGCGCGGGAGGTCTCCTCGTACAGGACGGCCTCGAACTTGTGGGTGTCCAGACCGGCGCCGCCGAACTCCTCGGGCACGTTGATGCCGAAGATCCCCAGCTCACCGAGCTTGTGGTAGAACTCGCGCGGGGCCTGGCCGGCCGCGAACCACTCGTCGTAGACGGGGACGACCTCGGCCTCTATGAAGGCGCGGATGGTCTCCCGGAAGGCCTCGTGGTCCTCGTTGAACACCGTACGGCGCACGGCCGGCTCCCTTCGTCGCGGCGGTCCGCCGCTTATGTCTAAGCGCTTGCTCATACTAAGTTACCGGCGGGTTGTCGATCCTGTCCAGACTCTGTCGGTGCCGCCTCGTACAGTCCCGGCATGACCCGCGCCACTCGCCCCACTTGCCCCACCCGCACCACCCCCGCCCGCCCGGTCGACGTGGAGCAGCTCTTCCCCGAGCTCGCCCCCTACCGGCGCGAAGCCCTGCGCCTCCACCCGCGCCCGGGGGCGCCGACCGCCCGGGACAGCTCGGTCGGCGGGCCGCTGCTGTGGCCGGCGGAAGAGTCGTGGCCGGTGTGCACAGAGGAGCACTACGAGCCGGAAAGCCCGGAGCTGCACGAGGCCGGCGTCGCCCTGCTCCCCATCGTGCAGGTCCGCCGGGCCGAGGCGCCCGGTGTGCCCTTCCCCGAGGGGACCGACCTGCTCCAGGTGCTCTGGTGTCCGTACGGACACGGCGAATACTGCTACCCGCTGCCGCGCGTGTACTGGCGGGACTCGGCGGCGGTCGGCAAGGTCCGGCCGACCCCGGACCCGGATCCCGGACTGGACGCCGACTGGTACCCGGACCCGTGCACCGTCCACCCGGAGACGGTGACCGAGTACGCGAGCCGGGACCTGCCATGGGATCTGCAGGATGCGCTGCGCGGCCGCATCGACGAGCTGGAGGCCGAGACCGGCCTCCTCTACCCGTACCACCTGGCCGACGCCCCCGGGATCAAGCTGGGCGGCTGGCCGGGCTGGACCCAGGAGCCCGTCTGGCCCGACTGCGAGGGCTGCGGCAGCCGGATGGAGCACCTGCTGACCGTCGCGAGCCGGGAGTTCGACGGCGAGTCCTGGCGCACCTGGCTGCCCGTGGAGGACCGCAACCCCGACGGCGGCGACCCCGACTGGCACCTCGCCGCATCCGCCGGGCTCTGCCTCGGCGATGTCGGCGGCGTCTACGTCTTCGAGTGCCGCACCTGCCCCGACCGGCCGGTCGGGCACTGGTTCGACTGCTCCTGACCCGGAGGGCAGACGGCTCCGGACCCCGAGAACCGGGGTGCGGAGCCCTCCGGGGAACGGCCCTCCCGGCTCCTCTGCACGGAGGATTCGGCGGCCCGGCGTGATCGCCAGGATGGGCGGTGTCAGCACACGCCGAACGCCGAACCGAGCCCACGGGAGCAGCAGTTGACCCGACGTACCCGTACGCGCACCGCCGCCCTGGCCGCCGTCCTCCTCCTCGGCCTCGCCGCCGGACCGATGGCCGCCACCGCCACCGCCGCGACCGGCCCCGCGGCGGCAGCCGTCTCCGCCGACCCGCAGGGCCCCGACGTGGCCGCCCTGCGCGCCGGGATCGCCGGCCTGCCCGACCGGGACGCCACCGCGGCCCTGATCCGGGTCGGCGGGAACGGCCGCTGGACCGGCACCGCCGGGGTCCGGGACCTCAGGACCGGGGCCCCGGCCCTCGCCGACGCCCGCTTCCGGGCGGGCTCCACCACCAAGGTCGTCACCGCCGCCCTCGTGCTCCAGCTCGCCGCCGAGGGCAAGGTCGACCTGAACGCCCCGGTGGACACGTATCTCCCGGGCCTGATCCCCGCGAGCTTCACCCAGCCGGTCACGGTCCGGAACCTGCTCAACTTCACCAGCGGCATCCAGGCCGGCGCCTCCCTCGGCGACACCGTGGAGGACGAGTACCCGCACCGCTTCGAGACGCTCCCGTACCAGGAGGTCGTCGCCACCGGCCTGTCCAGGGGCCCGGAGTTCGAGCCGGGCACCAAGCAGCACTACAACAACATCAACTACACGATCCTCGGCATGCTGATCGAGAAGGTCACCGGCGACAGCTACGCCCACCAGGCCGAGGTGCGGATCTTCCGCCCGGTCGGCATGACCGGCACCTCCTTCCCGAAGGACGGCGACCCGCGCATCCACGGCCCGCACAACCGCGGCTACCAGCTGATGAACGGCAAGCCGGTCGACGTCACCGAATGGAACATGACCGACCGCTTCGCCGCCGGCGACATGATCAGCACCACCCGCGACCTGGAACGCTTCCTCCCCGCCCTCTTCCGCGGCGAGGTCGTCCCCGAACCGCAGCTCCAGGAAATGTTCACCGTCCCGGACATCCCGGGCGCCACCCGCAGCGCGGGCCTGGAACGCCTCGTCGTGGGCGGCAAGGAGGTCTGGGGCAAGACCGGAGCCCGCCCCGGCTACCACACGGTGATCGCGGCGACCCGCGACCTGTCCCGCACGCTCGTCTACTCCGTCAACAGCACCGACGCCAAGGGCGACGGCATGAAGATCGTCCAGCGCTTCGGCCTGGCGGCCTTCAACCGCTGAGCGGGCGGGGCGGCGCGCCGATGAATTCGGCGCGCCGCCCCGGTCTACCGTCACGACACCCAGGAGGGCGGAGGAACAGGAAGGCTCTTCCAGTTCCTGGGCTCCGCCTACGGCGAGGTCTCCCCGGACGGCATCGACCACTTCAAAGTCGTCGCCGCGAAGATCGGCGAGATGGCGGCCAAGGAGCCGAACCTCAAGGCCGCCGACCTGGCCGCCGTCACGCACCGCTCGCTGGTCATGTTCGCGGACGACGACCTGGTCACCATGCACGTGGTGGAGATGTACGAGGCCCTCCCGAACGCCGAGCTCGCCATCGTCCCGGGCACCTCGCACCTCCTCACCAAGGAGAAGCCCGCCCTCGTCAACGCCCTCGTCCTGGACTTCGTCACGAACGAGCCGGCCCTGACCGTGGCCGCAATCCGCCGGGCAGACCGCTGAGGTCCGGCAGCCGGCGGAGCCGAGGCGGAAGCGTCAGCGTGTGCGGATCGCGGCGACGGCAAGCGGGCGTCTGGGTCGACTGCCCTCCGTAATGGTCTCCCATTCCGCGGCTCTCGTAGGTCTGGCCATCAGTTTGGTACGACTCCAACGGGGGTGCAGGCCCTGCTTAGCGTATTCATTAACGCCAAAACCTGGCGCATGTCGGCTTAACTCAGGGAAAATCGAATCGTTATCTTTCGTGGTGTACGCGAATGTCTACACCGACGAGGAGATCTAAGAGATCCTGTGCCGGTACGAGGGGTGGGGAGACATGGCGGAGGAACAAGCACGTCAACGCATGCCGCTCTACGAGATCTTCGAGAAATCCACCCTCATCGTGCGCGGGCGGTGAGGCGCATGATTCTCGCGGCAGCCTCCGGGGCACAACATCATCGCGGTCTTCTCCGTCATGCTGCTCGGCTTCGTCGGTCTGGCCGTCTGTGGCGTGTACCTCATCTTCTCCACCCGGCGCGGCGGTCGGCAGCAAACGACCTGGGAGCAAGGCGGGATGTGGCTCTGCTACGCGTATCCGGTGCCCTGGCTTTCTATCTGTGGGGGTGCCTGCACCTCGTGATTCTGGACGAATCCCGCCAGTTCGATGCCTGACTGGACGCAGGTGGCCGAGAGAGGGTGGCGCAGATAGACGGGGGTGGCGGCTATGCCGCAGGCGCGCCGGGCTACGTCAACCCGGCGGTCGTGGTGCTGACCTTGGGCGCCGTGGCCGCATGCGCTTTCGCCGCAGCCGGACGCGCCCAGCTCAAGAGGAATTCCACTGAGAAGGGAAGCCAGCGTTGAACCAACCAGGCATATCGTGGCGTACGGCCTTGGGGCGGGCGGTCGGCCTTCTCGCTGCTCGACACGGGTTGCCGTCCCCCTCGGTGATGAGGACACCGTGCTGTTCCACGTCGTCCGCCGTTTCCATCACGAGATCAGCCCCCTTCGCAAGGGCGATGTGGCCGGCTGGCAGAAGCCTGAGACAGTCCGCAAGGGTCTGATTGAGTGCAACCTGGCGTCGGGGACTGCCGTACGGATCAGGCCTGGTCGCTATCCGCCTGGTGTCAATGGGGGTTCTTCCCCCACGAGGTGATCGTGATCTCCACGTCGGCACCGGCAGCAACTCCGGCGGCAGGTGCGGACACGGGAAACTGCGGCAACAGGGTCTCCTGGGAACTGCCCGGATGGGGTCGCGCCCCCGAGCTACCAAGAGGCCCTGCCTTCATGCAGTGAACCCCGGAACATCACCCGACCCAGAACCCCGTTCGAACCCACCCCTCCATACGATCGATAGAACAACGGGTTCCCGGCGTCCGACCGCCGCCTGGGGCTGGTAGCGCAGCCGATCGCTGCATGGTCCGTCCCTCCTCGGCGTCTGACAGCGGCTTGTGGCTGGTGGCCGCGCCGGATCGCTATGTGCTCCCGACATCTCAGCGGCCGCCGCCCCCGTCGGCTGACAGCGCCCGGATCGGCGTCCTGTCCCGGCCCAGGCGAGGCGGATTGCGCTCACTGCCCGCTTCGGCCGGTTTCCTGTTGCCGGAAGGCCCCCCAGGCCGCGCGCACGGCGGCCTTGAGGCCGGCATCGTCGAGATCCCCAGGTTCAGCAAATTCGGGATCGATTGAATAGTCCTCAAGGAGCATGAATACCTGGTCGAAGAAGGCCTCGAGTGCTCCCTGAAGGCGCTCGCCGCTCGCCTGGGAAGCCCGACGGGCTTCCCACCAGCCTTGTGCGAAGTCCGGTGCGCCGCAACCCCCACTGGTAAACGCGTCCAGCAGGGCCAGTTGCCGCGCCACCGCACTCCCCGGGTCGACGTCGTCGAGGTGGGACCATGCCCGGTGCGCGGGCTCGTACGCCGCTGCCACAACCGACAACGCGGGGTCCCGGCCCGAGGAGGTGCGCGCATAACGGCCGAAGCGTGCGCGTGCCGTGTCGACCCCCTCTCCGAACGCCGCCGCCATGAACGCGGTGGTCCCCGCGATCAGTGCGTAGCCCGGTTGAGGAAAGAAGGCGGCTCCTTGCAGGTCGGGCGTGCACAGTATGTAAGGCGGGTGGATGTCCGTGCCCGCAGCAGGAGTGGACTGCCGGGACACCGAACCCGTCGTCGCCCCGGGGCCGTCGGCGGGTTTCGCGCTGAGAACGTACGATGCCCCGACCGCGTGGCAGCCGGCCGCGAGCCGACGGGCCAGGGCCGCATCCAGCTGTGCACCCGCAGGCACCGGGGCCACCGATTTGTCCCGCAGCCACAACGGGGCGAAGGCACCGTCCGGGCCGAGCACAGCCTGCAAGTCTATTGCGTCGTCGTGTTCTGAATTGGTCACCACAAAAACCCTTTGTCAATGATTCCCTGGAACTGTTTGTCGCCCAATTTCCAGGCCGACCAGAATTTGCCATCAGTGCGGAGCATCACCATTCTTTGGGATGCTGGATCGATGAATCAGACAGCCGGACCCTGATTTCTATAGAGGCACCGGTCGGGGGGACGCCCGCCCGCTCGGCAGCGATTTCGTAGATCGCCCGGTCGGGCTTGGCCACGCCCACCCGGGCGCTGCTGACGACATGGTCGGCCAGGTCCGCCAGGCCCATCGACTCGAGGTCCCGCTCCAGCTCCAGGCTTGCGTTGCTGACTAGGACCAGCGGCATGTGTCCGCGCACCCTGCGCAGCAGAGACACTACGGCCTCGTCGGCCCGGAACGGGGCGTCGGCCAGGGCCCTGCCCAGCTCACGCGCGCGGGTCGGCGAAACGCGGTCGGCGAGCGCCGACGCGATGGCGGCCACCCACTCCTCTTTCGAGATCTGGCCCGGAGGAGGGGTAGGTCCAGCTCGGGCGCGAAGGCCAGCTCCATAATGGTGCCCTCGGCCAGTCCGGCGGCGCGTTCCAGCTCGGCCAGTGGAGCGGTGTCGTAGAAGCGGATCACGTTGTCGAGATCGCACAGCACCGCATCGAAGGGCCGGCTCGCTATCCGGGAAACCGTCACCGCCTATGTCTAGCACCACGATTGCCCGCCGGCGACAACGGAATTGGGTCGATGGAGTTCTCATGGCTCGACTACGGTCCGAGCATGTTCGTTGTCACAGTGACCTATACGGCGCCGCTGGAAGTGGTAGACCCGTGGCGCCCCGCCCACGGCGACTGGCTGCGAGACCTCATTTCACGGCGAGTTCTACTGGCGGCCGGGCGTCAGGTCCCCTTGGTGGGTGGCGTCTACCTCGCTGCCGCGATGCCTGTAGAGGACCTCGACCAGATCCTGGCCACCGATCCCTACGTCCTCAACGGTGTTGCCTCGCACAGCGTCGTGGAGTTCGAACCCTTGCTGGTCGGCCCAGGCCTGGAAGACCTCAAACTCCAGCGGTGAGGGGCACGGGCCAGGGAGTCATCCCCGGACGGCCGTCAGTCGCTGGGACGTGCGGGACCACGTAGCGATCTGGTGCGCTACCAGCCACGGACGGCCGTCGGACGCTGAGACATGAGGAGCGCGTAGCGATGTGGGGCGCTGCCCGCTCCCGATGGTCCTCTCATTGACGTCTGGTGCGGGTTGGAGCCCCTCGGCTCGGAGAAAGCCCCTTTTGCGGGTCTGGGCGCTCGGCTGCCCGCATGCCCGGTGCCGGAGGGGGAGGGTGGTCCTGGGAGGAAGGGTTCCGCACCTGGGGCGGGGGAGTGGGTCTCTGACGAGGGAGAGGGCTGGACATGACCCCCTGGCCATCCTTCGGGGGCTTCCCGGCAGCTCTTTGGCATTTCGGGTCGTGTCGGTCTGTCAAGGGTGGAGCGGAGCGACATCGCGAAGCGACGCGACCGAAGGGAGCGCCCTTGACGGGCCGGCGCGAACCGAAAGGACAATGGGCGGCCGGGACGCCCCCGGACACCCACCGACCCCGGTCCACCGTGACCCCGCTCCTTGAGGGTGCCGATCTGCTGGGCCGTGCCGCGCGGATGGGATCCGGCTAGGCCGTGCCGCCGATTCCGCGCTTGATGGCCTCGACGAACGTTCCCCACGCCGCCGCAGGGATCAGCAGGGCGGGCCCGGCCGGGTTCTTGGAGTCCCGCACCGGGACGGTGGTGGAGTGACCGTCCATGACCTCGAGGCAGCTGTCCGCGTTGCTGCCGCTGTATGAGGATTTGCGCCAGCCGAGTAGTGCGGATGCGTCGCGGAGGATGTGATCACTCATGGTGTCCGTATTCCTTTGCTGTCGCCCGCAGGAGGGCAACGGATTCCTTGCGGGGCAATGCATCACCCAGCGCGAAATCGTAGGCGGCGTGCAAGCGTTCGACCATGGGCGGACTGTCGTGCAGCTTAGCTGCGTACACCGCCTCCGTGTAGCCCGCAGGTGGCTGGTCCTCGAACCGCATGAGGGTCAGCATGGCCTGCTGGAGCGGGTGTGGCCCCACGTCATACGGAAGTACGTGGAGACGGATGCGGCCCGACTCGGCTGAGTGCACGATGTGCATCAACTGATCGGCCATGACATCCGGGCCACCGACAGGGCGGCGTAGCACTCCCTCGTCAAGCAGCACCCACACCACGGGCGCCACCGGTTTGGTGAGGATCTTTGCTCGTTCCAAGCGTGTGACGACGATGCGGTCACACTCTTGGTCACTCCAGGGGGGTAACGCCATGCTCAGGACGGCGCGCATGTACCTCTCGGTTTGGAGGATGCCCGGCACCAGTGAGATGGCGAACTCGCGAATCTCCGTTGCCTGCTGTTCCAATTGACGGGCAGCTTCGAAGTAGTCGGCGACCACGGCGTCATCGCCGGGCAGGAAGCTGCTCAGCACATCCCCCGTCCCCAGTGCCCGATCCAACCGCCGCGCATCCTCCCGCGACGGAATCCGCCGCCCCGCCTCGATGTGGGCGATGTGGGACCGCGTCATGATGGCGGCGTCGGCCAGCTCCTGCTGCGTCAGGCCCGCCGCCCTGCGCTTGTCCTTCAGCCACTCGCCGTAGATGTTGCTCATCGTCAACTCCCCTGTGACGGGGTCGAAGTCACGCACCGTGCTCTGGCGAGCCTACTCGCGCCCCTCGCAGTCTGTGAGCGGATCACTACACGCAGAGAGGACCGCGATGGTGCACGATCAAGGCCGACTCCTCCCCTGGGGCACCGCAGACGGCAAGCCGTGCTTCCTCGTCGGTGACGGGCGGGGCTATCTCTCCCGCGTCGCCGACGACATGGAGCGCATCCAGCTCGGCATGGCGCTCGAACTGCTCGGCCACGCCGACGACATGCTGGCCGACTACGGTGCCACCGCCGCTCAGCTGCGGTACCTCTCCGCCCGGCTGGCCGAGTCGCTGCGCGACGTGCACCGCGTTGCCGTCAGCCGCGGGGCGCGGATGGCTGATCAGGTGCTGGAGTGACCCGGGTGAGCCACCGCAGCGCGAACCACAACTCCGCCCGTACGTCCGGATCGTCCAGGTCGCGGTCCAGCAGCGCCGCGCAGCGGGCAATGCGCTGGCGGACCGTGTTGCGGTGGATCCCCAGGGCGGCGGCGCTGCGGTCCCAGCTGCCGTGGTGGGCCAGCCAGCCGCGCAGCGTCTCGCGCAGGGCGGGGGAGAGCGGGCCGAGCAGGGCCTCGGCGTGGGCGCGGGCCTCGGCTTCGCCGAGCAGGCCCGCGAAGCCGGGGTCGGTGTGGCGGGCCAGCGGGATGCGGGCGGCGTCGGCGCGTTCCAGGGCGCGCCGGGCCTGCGCGTCGGCGGTGGCCAGGGCGTCGGGCGCGGCCGGGGCGCTGACCCCCAGCCGCCATCCGGGCTGCGGTTCGGGATCCCGGTCGGTCAGGAGCCGTACGGCGGGGCCGGCCGGGTCGAGCAGTACGGTGCCCAGCGCGGCGGCGAGGGCCTGCGGGTCGGCGGAGGCCGCGCCGCCGCGGGCGTGGACGGCGTACCAGGGGCCGGGCCCGCTCAGCGCCTCGGCGGGGGAGCCGCCCAACAGCAGCCGGGCCAGGGCCGCGGTAGCGGGGCCGGCGGGCCGGTCGACGGTGAGCAGGGTCAGCAGGACGGCGGCGACGGAGGCGACGGTGTGGTCGCCGGGGGAGCGGGCGGGGGTGGCGGTGCCGAGGGCGGCGTGGCGGCCGAGGGCGTAGGCGGCGAGGTGCCAGCCGTCGGCCTGGTCGGTGGCGGTCGCGGGACCCCCGGCGGGGCCGCCGACGCGGGCCAGCAGTGCGTCGAGGGCGGGCCGTACGGCCGCGGCCGCGGGCGGCGGCGGGCTCCCCGCGGTCCGGCCGTCGGGCCACAGCAGCACCTGCCCGCCGAGGCCGGCGGCCAGGCGGGAGAGCACCGCGGGGACGGGGTCGGGGCGGGCGGCGGCCGCCGCGAGGGCCTGCTGGGCCTCGGTGACCCGGCGCAGCTCGCGGGTCCGCGCCTCGGCCATGAGCCGCCAGACGGCGCGGGCGACGGCGGTGAACGGGGTGCGCGGCGGGACCTCCAGCAGCGGGAGCCCGTGCCGCGCACAGGCGTCGGCGAGGGCGGCCGGCACCTCCTGGTGCACGGGGGCGACGCCAAAGCCGAGGGCGGCTGCGCCGGCCGCGGCCAGCCGGGCCGCGTAGCGGTCGTACGCCGCGGCAGCATCGCCGGCCTCTGCCTCCGCCCCCGGCGCCGCGGCATCCCCCGCCGCCGGCGCCCCCGTCGGCCCGGCCCCCGCCCCGGGCGCCCCCGCCCCCGCCGTGAGCAGGAGTTCGCCGCCGAGGAGGTAGGGGGACGGGTCGGCCATCTCGGAGGCGTGGACGCCGTGCACCGCGGCCTCGGCCGGCCCGGCGACGAGCCGCAGCCCGAGCTCGCGGTCGGCGAGCAGCGCACTCAGTGCCACGGGCGGCACCGGCGAAACGGCGGCCGCGGCCCCCTCCGCCCCTCCCGCGGCCGGCCTACCCGCGGCCGCCACCGGGCCGGAACCGCCGGATCCGCCCGCACCCCCGCCGCCCGCACCGCCCGGACCCCCGCCGGCCGCACCGCCCGGACCGCCGTCGGGGCCAACGTTCAGGTTCATGGATGCTCCGTACAGAACAGCAGGGTCGTATGGATAAAACGTACACTTCGCGCCCCGCCCCCCGCCCCGTACGCTCGAAGGACCGCACCCGCAGGACCACAGAAGGGCACCCCCATGAGCACCGAGCAGACGCCGCGCGGACCCGTCGACTCCTCCCGCATCCCGCGCTACGCCGGCCCCGCGACCTTCGCCCGGCTGCCCCGCCTGGACGAGGTCGGCTCTGCGGACGTGGCCGTCGTCGGCGTGCCCTTCGACTCCGGCGTGTCCTACCGCCCCGGCGCCCGCTTCGGCGGCAACGCCATCCGCGAGGCCTCCCGCCTCCTGCGCCCCTACAACCCGGCCCAGGACGCCTCCCCCTTCGCGCTCGCGCAGGTCGCCGACGCCGGCGACATCGCCGTGAACCCCTTCAACATCAACGAGGCCGTCGAGACGGTCGAGGCCGCCGCGGACGAGCTCCTCGCGGGCGGCTCCCGCCTGATGACCCTCGGCGGCGACCACACCATCGCCCTGCCCCTCCTGCGCTCGGTCGCCAAGAAGCACGGCCCGGTCGCGCTGCTGCACTTCGACGCGCACCTGGACACCTGGGACACCTACTTCGGCGCCGAGTACACCCACGGCACGCCGTTCCGCCGCGCCGTCGAGGAGGGCATCCTCGACACCGAGGCCCTGTCCCACGTCGGCACCCGCGGCCCGCTGTACGGCAAGCAGGACCTCGACGACGACGCCAAGATGGGCTTCGGCATCGTGACCTCCGCCGACGTCTACCGCCGCGGCGCCGACGAGATCGCCGACCAGCTGCGCCAGCGCATCGGCGACCGCCCGCTGTACATCTCCATCGACATCGACGTGCTCGACCCGGCCCACGCGCCCGGCACCGGCACCCCGGAGGCGGGCGGCATGACCTCCCGCGAGCTGCTGGAGATCATCCGCGGCCTGTCCTCCTGCAACCTGGTCTCCGCGGATGTCGTCGAGGTCGCCCCGGCGTACGATCACGCCGAGATCACCTCGGTCGCGGCGTCCCACACCGCGTACGAGCTGACCACCATCATGAGCCGCCAGATCGCGGCCGCGAAGGGCAAGTAGGCAGCAGCACCGAGCAGCACCAGCCGCACGAAGGGCGCGCAGCGCGTGACGCACGACCACGACCTGGTACTCCGTCCCACCGAGGCCCAGCGGGCGGCCGCGCTCGCGCCGCCGCCGGGCCGCACGGGCGGGGACCTGGTCGTGGAGACGCTGCGCGGCCTCGGTGCGACCACCGTGTTCGGACTGCCCGGGCAGCACGCCCTCGGACTGTTCGACGCGGTGGGCCGCAGCGACCTGCGGCTGGTGACGCTGCGGGTGGAGAACAACGCCGGCTTCGCCGCCGATGCGTACGGCCGGATGACGGGCGAGGCGGTGCCGCTGCTGCTGTCCACCGGGCCGGGGGCGCTGACCGCGCTGCCGGCCCTGGCGGAGGCGGCCGCGGCGTCCTCGCCCGTCCTCGCGATCTCCTCCCAGGTGCCGGCGGCGGGCCTGGGCGGGGGTCGGCGCGGCCACCTGCACGAGCTGCGCCACCAGGCGGCCTCCTTCCGGGACGTGGTGAAGTCCGTCCACGAGGCCCGGACCCCCTCGCAGATCCCGTCCGTGATCGCCGAGGCGTGGGAGTCGGCGCTGTCGGCGCCCCACGGGCCGGTGTGGGTGGAGATCCCGGAGGACGTGCTGCGCGCGGAAACGATCCTCCCGCAGGTCACCGGCATGGACGCGACCCCGCACGAGCTCGCCCCGCGCCCCGAGCTGACCGCGCTCGCCGCGCACTGGCTGGAAACCGCCGAGCGACCGGTGATCATCGCGGGCGGCGGGGTCGTCCGCGCGGACGCGGCCGGGAAGCTGAAGCAGCTCGCCGAGCGGCTCTGCGCACCCGTCGTCACCACCTTCGGCGGCAAGGGCGCCTTCCCCTGGACGCACCCGCTGTCCCTCCAGTCCTGGCTGGAGGACCGCCACATGACCGACTTCCTGGAGGACGCGGACGTCCTCCTCGTCGTCGGCTCCGGGCTCGGCGAGCTGTCGTCGAACTACCACACCTTCCTGCCCGGCGGCCGGGTCGTCCAGATCGAGGCCGACCTCGGCAAGCTGGAGTCCAACCACCCCGCCCTCGGCATCCACGCGGACGCCCGCCTCGCCCTGCAGGCCCTGCTGGAGACGGTGGCCGAGCGCCGCGATCCCGGCGCCCCCGAGCGCGTCCGCGCGGTGCTCGGCGCGGTCGCCGCCCGCCTCGCCGCGCAGGACCTCGGCCCCGACAGCCTGGAGCAGCGGCTGCTGGCCGCGGTCCGCTCGGCCCTGCCGGCGCGCTCGCCGTCCTTCTGGGACATGACGATGCTGGCGTACTGGGCGTGGTCGGCCTTCGACCCGAAGCACCCGAACACCATGCACTCGGCGCAGGGCGCGGGCGGCCTCGGCTACGCCTTCCCGGCGGCGCTGGGCGCCTGCCTGGCCGAGCCGGGCACGCCGGTGCTGGCCGTCTCCGGCGACGGCGGCGCGATGTACTCGATCGCCGAGCTGGCCACCGCCCGCCAGCACGACCTGGACGTCACCTGGCTGATCGTCGACGACGGGGGCTACGGCATCCTGCGCGCGTACATGCGGGACGCCTTCGACGGCCGTACGACGGGCACGGAGCTCACCCGGCCCGACTTCGCGGCCCTGGCGGAGTCCTTCGGTGTCCCAGCGACGGTGACCTCCCCGGACGCCCTCGCGGCCGACCTGGCCAAGGCCCTGGCCGCCCCGGGCCCCTCGGTCGTCGTCCTCCCGACCACCCTCCGCCTCTTCGCCCCTACGCACAGTTGACGACCGCCTCGATAGAGTGGCCTTGATCACTGGGCGGACGCGAGGGGGCAAACGGTGTCGTTCGAGGAAGACTGGGACCGGCACAAGCAGGCGGCCTCGACCGACGGCCCGGCGCCGCAGATGCGGCTGAACCAGCTCGCCGCCGACCCGGGCGGGGGCACCGGCACGCCCAGCGGGTACGGGGTGCTGGCCACGGCCCCTCCGGAGAAGAAGAAGGCGGCCAACACCATCGAGAACACTCTGCAGCCCGGGACGAAGAGGGCTGCGGACGTGGCCGACGAGCCGACCAAGAACGCGGTCAAGGCCTTCACCGGCTGGGAGACGGCGGCCGGCCTGTCGAAGGCCCACACGCACTGGGACGACCAGGTCAAGCGCCTGATGGCGCGGCTCGACTCGGAGAAGACCGCCCTGCGCGGGGCGTCGAACCTGTTCACCGGGAACGACCTGCTGACGGGACGCAGCTTCCAGCCGGTGCAGTCGTCCAAGGTCTCGGGACTGTAGGGGCAGACGCGCATGCCGGGCTATCACGAGATCATGCAGACGGACCTCTCCGCGCTCACGACGGCTGCCGACGGCTGGAAGGCCATGGCGGCGCAGTTCAAGACGATGGAGGACGTGTACGAGAAGGAGGTGCAGAGCGTCTCCTCCGGTAACGGCTGGCTGGGCAGCAGTCAGCAGGTGGCCAGCACCAACGCCGCCATCACACGCAAGGAGTTCGACTCGGCCCAAACCGAGGCGCTGGCCATGGAGTCACTGCTCCGCGACGCACACACCCGTTTCACGGAGCTCAAGGGCCGGGTGACCTCCGCCGTCGAGGACGCCGTCAAGGCGGGCATGAAGGTCTCGGACGCAGGCGTCGCGAGTTTCGACTTCAGCAAGGTCGACGCGGCCACCGCGAACGCGGCGCGTCACGACCCCGACCTGCGGAACGTCGAGCAGGCCTGGACGAGCCGGATCGCGGACACGGTCAAGGCGGTCACGGAATTCGACGCGGACGTCAAGGTCGCCCTCCTGAACGCGTCGGGCGCGGACGGCACGGCGATGTTCGGCTTCAACTCCAAGCCCGTCAACGACGTCGAGGCCGTGGAGGCGCTGGCCCTCACCCGGAAGATCCGTGACGGCAAGGCCTCCCCGGAGGAGCTGCGGCACTACAACGAGGTCCTGAAGCAGAACTCCGGGGACAAGCACTTCAGCGAGGCGTACCTGAACTCGCTGGGGGCCAAGGACACCCTGCTGCTGGCCGACCAGATGAACCTGGCATCGAACGACCGGGGTACGTCGGCGGCCGACAGGAAGCTCTACGAGTCGATCAACTCCGGCCTCGCGGGGACGATCGCCTCGGGCACCAAGGACCCGGACAGCTACGCGTACAAGCCGTTCGTGAACGGGCTCAAGGAGCAGGGCCCCGAGCTGGTCGCCAAGGGCCTGCGGCCGACCTACGGGTACCAGGCGCTGGTCACCCTCATGGGGAACGGCGGCGGCTACGGCAAGCAGTTCCTCAACGACGTCGGCGACGGCATGATCGCGGCCGAGAAGTCGAAGCCGCACATGGACGACCATGCCTACGACTCCCAGCGGCCGAACCTGGTCTCCGACCCGCTGGACGGCCTGCTGGGGATCATGGCCAAGGACCCGGACTCGGCGATGTACTTCCTCGACCCCGCGGCGCCCGGCAACAAGAACGAGCACCTGAAGTACCTGCTCACCGAGCGCGACATGCCGGACCCGTGGATCTCGACGGGCGTCGGCCAGCCGATCGAGAGGGACGGCAACAAGACGGCGGGCCTGGGCGCCGCCCTCCAGGCGGCGGCGACGGGCCACACGGACGGCGAGAAGCTGGGCCCGCCCGGACCGCACACCGAGGGCCAGGCCCGCGTGATGCACAACGCCATCCGGCTGCTCGACGGCGAAATGGGCGGGGACAAGTTCCCCGAGGACCTGGAGGGCCTGCGCCAGCCGATGGCGAAGGCACTGGTCGACTACGTGGCGGACACCCACGTCATCCTCGGAGGCCAGGAGTCCACCCTTGGCGGCCAAAACGGCAAGGATTCGATCTACGGCTCGGGCGACGAGGCCCAGATCGCGGTCGGGCAGGGCAGCCTGGTCCGCGTGATGCGCGGCATCGCGGACGACGGCCCGAGCTACGCCCTGTTGGTCGAGGCGGAGCGGTCGTACTCGGCGGAGCAGCTCACGGCTGCCGCCCCGTACAAGGGCGACCTGCACGGTGTGAGCGCGGACTGGGACAACCGGGCCCATGACATCGGCGCGGCGGCCGGCGCCCTGAACGGCATCGGGGCCGACGTCTACAAGGACAAGGAAGACGACCGGGTGAAGTGGGCGGAAGGCACCTCAGAGCACACGGCTGCCACCGTCAACGGCCTCATCGGCGAGATCCCGGTCGCAGGAACCCTCGGAGGCTCGCTGATCGACTCGCTCAAGTACGAGTGGGTCGAGGGCGTCAAGGACGAGGCCGAGGAGCAGGGGAAGAAGGACTCCAGCAGCAATTTCGGGAAGGGCATGCAGGCGACCAACGAGATGTTCGACGCATGGAGCAAGGACCGGAAGATAGCGGACGACCCCGCCTTCGCTCATGCCAAGGACATGGCGAGCACGGGGTACACCAGTGGAAGGGATGCCGCCCGTGCGCACCTCCGGTCCTGACGTGCTCAAGGCTCCCGGACGACTGACGGCGGCCCTCCTCTGTGTGCTGACACTGGCATCGTGCGATTCGGGCGAGCCCGAAGCGAGGATCGATCACCCGTGCGAGATCGCGCCTGCCTCGGAAGAGGAGGTGCTTCTGCGGAAGATCCTTCGTGCAGACGACTTCAAGATCGACACCATGAGCAGCACGAGCCGTGCGGTCGAGAGGCTGGAGCGCAGCCTGCGGGAGATGGGGCCTGAGGAGCGGACGCTTCCGATCTACACGTGCGCGTACCGCCCGACCCCTCACGGGGGAGTGGAACGCGCGACGTTCGGATTCGGCTGGGCGCCCCGCGCGTCCAAGGACGTGAAACCGTCCCTGTCCAAGGGCGTCCCGTACGAGGGCAATGGCACCTTCGGTGAAACCAACGACTTCATCACGAGGTTGTTCGTCGAGTGCGCCATGCCCGGCGAACTCGGCGGCCCGTCGAAGTCTGCATGGTTCTACGCGGACGCCTCGTACACGATCAACATCGGTCAGCCGGAACTCGACCAGGCGGCCCGCGACCGGCAGACCGCCCTCACCTACCTCATGGCCCGCCGCGTCACCGACGCGCTCGGCTGTGAGAACAAGCCGCTGGAGAAGCCTCCGGTGGTGAAGCCGCTGCCCAGCCCCTGACGGGCCACCGCCGGCGCCGCCGGAGGAGGCGCGGGGCACCGGGCCGACCCGGCCCGACCCACCTGACCGTAGCCGCCCGGGCAGCCGTCCGCGCCCTGCGCCACCCGTCCGGCCCAGCCCGGCGTGCGCCGCGGGCGCCGGGCGGCCAGGTTCGGATTGTTGCGGCGGGATGAAATCCGCCGGTCGGGGCGTTGGGGGAGGCGGCAGACAGGACGGACGGGGAGGCACGACGTGGCGACGGCGCAGACGGCTGCGGAGGAAGAACAGGGCTGGGGCAGGCGGCTGGCTGCCTACACCTGGCGGTACCGGCTGAACGTACTGCTGGCCCTCGGCTCCTCACTGGCCGGCATGGCCGTGATGGCCCTTGTGCCGCTGGTCACCAAGGTGATCATCGATGACGTCATCGGGGACCGCTCCAAGCCCATGGCTCCCTGGGCCGCGCTGCTGATCGGCGCGGCCCTCCTGGTGTACGTGCTGACGTACGTGCGCCGCTACTACGGCGGCCGCCTCGCCCTCGACGTGCAGCACGACCTGCGCACCGACATGTACGACACCATCGCCCGCCTCGACGGGCGCCGCCAGGACGAGCTGTCCACCGGACAGGTCGTCGGGCGGGCCACCAGCGACCTCCAGCTCATCCAGGGCCTGCTCTTCATGCTGCCGATGACCATCGGCAACTTCCTCCTGTTCGGGATATCCCTGGCCGTCATGCTGTGGCTCTCGCCGCTGCTGACGCTCATCGCGCTGCTGATGGCGCCCGCCCTGTGGTTCATCGCCAAGCGCAGCCGCAAGAAGCTCTTCCCCGCCACCTGGTGGGCCCAGGGCCAGGCCGCCGCCGTCGCCGGCGTGGTCGACGGGGCCGTGACCGGCGTCCGCGTCGTCAAGGGATTCGGCCAGGAGGAGCAGGAGACCGGCAAGCTGCGCGCCGCGGGCCGCCGCCTCTTCGCCGGGCGGATGCGGACCATCCGCCTCAACTCGCGCTACACCCCCGCCCTCCAGGCCGTCCCGGCCCTCGGCCAGGTCGCCATGCTGGCCCTCGGCGGCTGGATGGCCACCCGCGGGCAGGTCACCCTCGGCACCTTCGTCGCCTTCTCCACCTACCTCGCCCAGCTCGTCGGCCCCGTCCGCATGCTCGCCATGGTCCTCACCGTCGGCCAGCAGGCCCGCGCCGGCGTGGAGCGGGTCTTCGAGCTCATCGACACCGAGCCGGTGATCCGGGAGGGCACCGTCGAGCTGCCCGCCGACGCACCCGCCACCGTCGAGTTCGACGACGTGGTCTTCGGCTACGACCCCGCGCGGCCCGTCCTCGACGGCTTCTCCCTCTCCGTCGCCGAGGGCGAGACCGTCGCCGTCGTCGGCGCCTCCGGCTCCGGCAAGTCCACCGTCTCGCTGCTGCTGCCCCGCTTCTACGACGCCGACCGCGGCACCGTCCGCGTCGGCGGCCACGACGTGCGCGAGCTGACCTACGACTCGCTGCGCGCCGCCATCGGACTGGTGCCCGAGGATTCGTTCCTCTTCTCCGACACCATCCGCGCCAACATCGCCTACGGGCGTCCCGAGGCCGGCGAGGAGGAGATCCGCGCCGCCGCCCGCGCCGCCCAGGCCGAGGGCTTCATCACGGCCCTGCCCGCCGGGTACGACACCAAGGTCGGCGAGCAGGGCCTGACCCTCTCCGGCGGCCAGCGCCAGCGCCTCGCGCTCGCCCGCGCCCTCCTGACCGACCCGCGCCTGCTCCTGCTCGACGACGCCACCTCCGCCGTCGACGCCCGCGTCGAGCACGAGATCCACGAGGCGCTGCGCGCCGTCATGGCCGGCCGCACCACCCTCCTGATCGCGCACCGCCGCTCCACCCTCGCCCTCGCCGACCGGATCGCCGTCCTCGACCGCGGCAAGCTCGCCGACATCGGTACGCACGAGGAGCTGGAGCGCCGCTCCGCCCTGTACCGGCGGCTGCTCACCGACCCCGACGCGCTCGGCGCGGGCTCGCCGCGCACCCCGGACGCCCCGGCGATGGCCGAGTTCGAGCGGGACTTCGAGAAGGACATCGAGCTCGAGGCCGAGATCGACGCCGAACCGGTCAACGCCAAGCGGCGGGTCGTCGACGGGGTGACCCCCGAGCTGTGGCGCCGCGAGGAGGCCGACACGCCGAAGACCGCCTCCGGCACCGCCCCCGCCGCCGGGTCCGGCGCGCCCGGGGCCGGGCACTCCATGGCCGGGGCCGTCGCCGGGATGCCGGCCACTCCCGAGCTGCTCGCGCAGGTGGCCGCGCTGCCGCCCGCCGACGACGAGCCGGGCGTGGACGAGACCCGCGCCGCGGCCGCCGAGGACAGCTACAACCTGCGCCGCCTGCTGCGCGGCTTCTGGGCGCCGCTCGCCGTCAGCCTCGGCCTGGTCGCCGTCGACGCGGGCGCCGGACTGCTGCTGCCCGTGCTGATCCGGCACGGCATCGACCAGGGCGTCGAGCAGGCCGCGCTCGGCGCCGTCTGGGCGGCGTCGCTGCTGGCCCTGGCGGTGGTGCTGGCCCAGTGGGCCGCCCAGTTCGCCGAGACCCGGATGACGGGCCGCACCGGCGAGCGCGTGCTCTACGCGCTCCGCGTGAAGATCTTCGCCCAGCTCCAGCGCCTCGGGCTCGACTACTACGAGCGCGAGCTGACCGGCAAGGTCATGACCCGGATGACCACCGACGTGGACGCGCTGTCCACGTTCCTGCAGACCGGCCTGGTCACCGCCGTCGTCTCCGTCTTCACCTTCCTCGGCATCCTCGTCGCGCTCCTCGTCCTCGACGTCGAGCTCGCCCTGATCGTCTTCGCCACGCTCCCGCTGCTCGTGCTCGGCACCATCGTCTTCCGCCGCAAGTCCGTCGCCGCGTACGAGCTCGCCCGCGACCGGGTCAGCCTGGTCAACGCCGACCTGCAGGAGTCGGTGTCGGGTCTGCGGATCGTGCAGGCCTTCCGCCGCGAGCGCTCCGGCGCCGCCCGCTTCGCGGAGCGCAGCGACTCCTACCGCGAGGCGCGGGTGCGCGGCCAGTGGCTGATATCCGTCTACTTCCCGTTCGTGCAGCTGCTGTCCTCGGGCGCGGCGGCCGCCGTGCTGATCGTCGGCGCGGGCCGGGTGGAGGCGCAGACGCTGACCACCGGTGCGCTCGTCGCGTACCTGCTCTACATCGACCTGTTCTTCGCCCCCGTCCAGCAGCTCTCCCAGGTCTTCGACGGCTACCAGCAGGCCACGGTCTCCCTGGGCCGGATCCAGCAGCTGCTGCGCGAGCCGACCACCACCCCGCTGCCGGCCGATCCGCAGGAGGTGCGCGAGCTGCGCGGCGAGATCGCCTTCGAGGACGTGCGCTTCGCGTACGGGACCGCCGAGGAGCGCGGCGAGAAGGGCGATGCGCTGGCCGGAATCAGCCTGCGGATACCCGCCGGGCAGACCGTCGCCTTCGTCGGCGAGACCGGCGCCGGAAAGTCCACGCTGGTCAAGCTGGTGGCGCGGTTCTACGACCCGACGGCGGGCCGGGTCACCGCCGACGGCGCCGACCTGCGGGAGCTGGACCTGACGGCGTACCGCCGGCGGCTCGGGGTCGTCCCGCAGGAGCCGTACCTCTTCCCCGGGACCGTCCGCGACGCCATCGCGTACGGGCGGCCCGGGGCGAGCGACGCCGAGGTCGAGGCGGCCGCCCGCGCGGTGGGCGCCCACGACATGATCGCCACGCTGGACGGCGGCTACCTGCACACCGTCGCCGAGCGCGGACGCAACCTCTCGGCCGGCCAGCGCCAGCTGATCGCGCTGGCGCGCGCCGAACTCGTCGACCCCGACGTGCTGCTGCTCGACGAGGCGACGGCCGCGCTGGACCTGGCCACCGAGGCGCAGGTCAACCACGCCACCGACCGGCTGGCGGGCAAGCGCACCACCCTGGTGGTGGCGCACCGGCTGACCACGGCGGCGCGGGCCGACCGGGTCGTGGTGATGGAGCGCGGCCGGGTCGTCGAGGACGGCACCCACGCCGAACTCCTCGCGCGCGGCGGCCGGTACGCCGTGCTGTGGCGGACCTTCGCGGGCGAGGACGAGCGCGCCGCCGCCTGAGCCGAACCCGCCCCGCGGCCCCCCCGGATCTTGCAGTATGCAACCTTCCGGGGGGTTCGTGCGTCGTACGTGCGTACGCATGACGTACGGAGGATCGGGGGGCAGGTCCATGTTCGCAGGGAAGGGGCGCGGCCGGGGGGCCGCCCGTGCGGCCGTGTCGGCCGCGGTGCTGGCGCTGTGCCTGTCGGGGATGCTGGCGGCGCCGCCCGCCCGGGCCGCGACCGGCGGCTGTGGCGGTCAGCTGGTCAAGTCGCTGCCGCTGGGCTCCGGCTCGGGCGAGGTGCGCGTCTACAAATCGCGTACGCAGGCCTGCGCGGCGGCCTTCGCCCGCCACCCGGGCCCGCGCCGCCCGATGGCGGTGAGCATTCAGCCGCGTGGCGGGGTCCCCGTGCGCGATGCGGGGCAATTCACCCGTTATGCCGGACCTGTCGCCGTCGGAGCGATCAACCGGTGCGTGTATGTAAAGGGGAGCATCGGGGTCGAATCCGTGGAATCCGGCTGGATCCTGTGCTGACGTCTCGTCCCAACTGGGTCTGGTCAGCGGCGCGTTGACCCCGCTAGGTTCACGGGCGACCACAGTGAACTCAAGGGGAGGGTGAATGCGCAAGACGCTTGGCCGGCTGCTGCCCGTCGCGGTGCTGATCGGCACCATGGGCACGGCCGGCTTGACGGCTCAGGCGGCCACCGCCGCAGAGCCGGCCGCCGCCGCGCCGACCACCGCAGGGCAGAGCACCGCCACGGACATCAAGGACCGGATCCTCGCGATTCCGGGCATGAGCCTGATCGAGGAGAAGCCGTACCCGGGCTACCGCTTCTTCGTCCTGAACTACGAGCAGCCGATCGACCACCGGCAGCCGTCGAAGGGCACCTTCAAGCAGCGCATCACCCTGCTGCACAAGGACGAGTCCCGGCCCACGGTCTTCTACACCTCCGGGTACAACGTCAACACCAGTCCGCGCCGCAGCGAGCCGACGACGATCGTCGACGGCAACCAGGTGTCGATGGAGTATCGATTCTTCAACCCGTCGCGGCCCGACCCGGCCGACTGGTCGAAGCTGGACATCTGGCAGGCGGCCAGCGACCAGCACCGCATTTACACCGCCCTGAAGAAGATCTACACCAAGAACTGGCTCGCCACCGGCGCCAGCAAGGGCGGCATGACCGCCACCTACTACGAGCGCTACTACCCCAAGGACATGGACGGCGTCGTCGCGTACGTCGCGCCGAACGACGTCGTCAACAAGGAGGACTCGGCCTACGACCGGTTCTTCGCCAAGGTCGGCACCAAGGAGTGCCGCGACAAGCTGAACGCCGTCCAGCGCGAGGCCCTCGTCCGCCGCGAGCCGCTGGAGGCCAAGTACGCGCAGGCCGCCGCCGAGAACGGCTGGACCTTCAACACCGTCGGCAGCCTCGACAAGGCCTACGAGGCCGTCGTGCTCGACTACGTGTGGGCGTTCTGGCAGTACAGCCTGCTGTCGGACTGCGGCACCATCCCGGACGCCGCCACCGCCACCGACCAGCAGATCTGGGACTCGGTCGACACGATCTCGGGCTTCTCGGCCTACGCCGACCAGGGCCTGGAGACGTACACGCCGTACTACTACCAGGCGGGCACCCAGCTCGGCTCGCCCGACATCAAGCAGCCCCACCTGAAGGGCCTGAGCCGCTACGGCTACCAGCCGCCGCGCAACTTCGTGCCCCGCGACATCCCGATGACCTTCCAGCCGGGGGTCATGGCCGACGTCGACAACTGGGTGAAGAACAACGCGAACCAGATGCTGTTCGTCTACGGGCAGAACGACCCCTGGGGCGCCGAACCGTTCCACCTCGGCTACACCGTCCGCGACAGCTACGTCATGATCGCGCCGGGCGCCAACCACGGGGCCAACGTCTCCAAGCTCCAGGACGGCGAGAAGGCCCTGGCCACCCAGCGGATCCTGCAGTGGGCCGGGGTCGCGCCCTCCGCCGCGGCCGCCGACGCGGGCCGCGCGAGGCCGCTGGCGAAGCCGGACGCGCAGCTCGACCAGAAGGACCTGGAGCGCGAGCCGCAGCTGCGGCCGTAGCCTCCCCGGCCTTCCGGCCGACCCGGTCCGGCCCGCCCGCCGGGCCGCGGGGGGCGTACGCGCTCAGCCGTACGCCAGCCCGTGGCCCAGCGGGTACCGGTCCGGCACCGCCACCGGCAGCCGGCCCGTCGGCCGCGCCGCCCCGGTGACCACCCGGGCCGCCGCCCGCATCTCCACGTCCGTCCAGGAGTACGTCGCCAGCTCCGCCGCACACGCCGGCAGCCGGGCCGGGTCGTACGGATTGCGGGTCGCCACCAGCACCACCGGCACCCCGGTGGCCACCAGCTCCGTGACCAGGTCGCGCTGGTCGTCCTCGCCCTCCGCGACGTTGTACGTGCACACCAGCACCGCCGCGTTCCCCGGCGCCGCGGCCACCGCCCGGGCCGGCGGCAGGGCCGTCGCCTTGCAGCCCAGCGCGGTCAGCTCCCGGGCCAGGACCACCGTCGGGGGGCCCGTCGTACCGCTGGGGGAGGCGGCGTCGTTCCCGGTGACCAGCAGGGACGGCCCCTTCGAGGCGTCGATCGGCAGCAGCTTGCGCGGATTGGCCAGCAGGGTCGTCGTACCGGCTGCGATCTCGTCGGCGGCGGCCAGGTGCGCCGGCGTCCCCACCACCCCGTCGAGCTTGGCCGCCAGGGTCTGGTCCCGGTCGAACAGGCCGCGGCGGGCCTTCAGTTGCAGGATCCGCAGCACCGACTCCGCGATCCGCGTCTGCGACAGCTCGCCCGACTCCACCGCCTTCACCACGCTGCGGAACGCCAGGTCCAGGTCCGGCGGGTTCAGCAGCTGGTCGCAGCCCGCCTTCAGCGCCAGCACCGGGACCCGGTCGTCCCCGTACTTCTGCCGGACCCCGGCCATGTCGAGCGCGTCGGTGACCACCACGCCCCGGAAGCCCAGCCGTTCGCGCAGGATGCCGGTGACGATCGGGTGCGAGAGGGTCGCCGGGTCCCCCGAGGGGTCGAGCGCGGGGAAGACGATGTGCGCCGTCATCACGGCGTCCACGCCCGCCTGCACCGCCGCCCGGAACGGCGGCTCGTCCAGCTCCTCCCACTGGGCCCGGGTGTGCTGCATCACCGGCAGCCCGACGTGGCTGTCGGTCTCGGTGTCCCCGTGGCCGGGGAAGTGCTTGGCCGTCGCGGCCACCCCCGCGCCCTGGTAGCCCCGTACCTGGGCGGCGACCAGGGCCGCCACCGCCTTCGGGTCGGAGCCGAAGGACCGTACGCCGATCACCGGGTTGTCCGGGTTCACGTTCACGTCGGCCACCGGCGCGTAGTCCTGCCGGATGCCCATCGCGGCCAGCTCGGTCCCCGCGATGCGCGCCGCGCGCCGGGCCTCGGCGGTCGCGGAGCCCTTGCCGCTGCGGGCGCCCAGGGCCATCGCGCCGGGCAGCAGCGTCGCCGGCTTGCCGATGCGGGCCACGGCGCCGTGCTCCTGGTCGGTGGAGAGCAGCAGCGGGATGCCGGCGCCGGTCCCCGCGGCGGCCTTCTGCAGGCCGGCGGACAGCTCCGCGACCTGCTGCGGGCTACGGGTGTTGTCGGCCGAGGAGAACAGGATGATCCCGCCCAGGTGGTAGCGGGAGACCAGCTCGGCGGCGGTGCGGACCCCGAACTGCTTCTGGTTGCGCTCGGCGCCCTTCGCGTCCGGCTCGGTCGCCGAATGCCCGTACACCCGGGACACGAAGAGCTGCCCGACCTGCTCGGTCAGGCTCATCCCGGCCACCACCCGGCGCAGCTGCGCCAGGTCGGGGGACGGGCCCGGGCCGCGTCCGCCGGGCGACGGGGCGCCCGGGCTGCCGTCGCCGCCTCGGCCCGGGCCGAGGCCGGGGGAGCGGGCGGGGCGCGGAGGGTCGTCGGAGAAGGCGCCCAGGGCGTAGGAGACCGCCCCGGCGGCCGTGACGGCGGCCACGGCGGCCGCGGTGAGCAGGGACCGGCGGGAGGCGTGGTACGGCACTCGCCGGACCCTACGCCCCCGGTGCGCCCCCGGCGCCGAGGACACGGGCGGGGTCCCCCGGACGGACCGCCGCGCCCGCCCAGTGCTCCTGCAGGGTCCGCACGGCCTCGGTGATCGCCGGCCGGCGGGCCGCCCCGGTCCGCCACAGGGCGTACAACCGCCGTACGGGGCCCGGTTCGAGCGGTACGGCCACCGCCCCCGGCGGCAGCCCGCCCGTGCCCAGGCGGGGTACGACGGCCACCCCGAGCCCCGCCGCCACCAGTGCGACGATGGTGTGGTTCTCCTCCGCCACGTGGACGAGGTCGGGCTCCAGACCGGCCGTGCGCAGCGTGCGGACCAGCCAGTCGTGGCAGACCCGGCCGGGCGGCTGGCACACCCACCGCTGGCCCCCGAGGTCGGACCGCCGGATGACGGACCGCCGGGTGAACGGGTGGTCCGCGGGGACGATGAGGTCGCAGCGGTCGTCGCCGATCACCGCGTGCTCCACGCCCTCGGGGGCCGGCAGCGGGGCGATGTCCCAGTCGTGGGCCACCGCCAGATCGGTGACCCCGCGGGCCACCAGGTCCACCGACAGGTGCGGGTCGACCTCCGTGAGGCGTACGTCCAGGGCGGGGTGGCGGCGCGCCAGGTCGGCCAGCACGCCCGGCAGCAGCCCGCGTGCCGCCGAGGCGAAGGCCGCCACCGTCAGCAGGCCGCCCGGCTGTCCGCGGCGCTCCTCCAGGGTGGTCTCGGCGCGCTCCACGATCGCCAGCAACTCCCGGGCGGTGCGGGCCAGGTGCCAGGCCTCCTCCGTCAGCGCGACCCCGCGCCCGCGCCGTTCCAGCAGGGTGGTGCGGGTCTCGCGCTCCAGCTTGGAGATCTGCTGGGAGACGGCCGAGGGGGTGTAGCCGAGGGCGGACGCGGCGGCGGCGACCGACCCGTGGACGGAGACGGCGTACAGGGCGCGCAGCCGGGAGAGGTCGAGCATGCGGCCCATCGTAGGCACCCGGGGGCACCTGTCCATCCGTTAGGGATGCTTCATCCATCCCTGAAGGAATCCGCGCTGGTGCTACATGGTCCTCGCGCCGATGCTCTGAGCATGCGCCCTGTACACACCGCCCTCGCCGTGCTCGTCGCCGCCGTCTGGGGGTTCAACTTCGTCGTCATCCAGATCGGGCTCGGGCACTTCCCGCCACTGCTGCTGTCCGCCCTGCGCTTCCTCGCCGCCGCGCTGCCCGCCGTGTTCTTCGTCGGCCGGCCCAAGGTCGCCTGGAAGTGGGTCCTCGGGGTCGGAGCGGCCCTCGGCATCGCCAAGTTCGGGCTGCTGTTCACGGGCATGGCCGCCGGGATGCCAGCCGGGCTGTCCTCCCTGGTGCTCCAGGTCCAGGCCGTCTTCACCGCCGCCTTCGCGGCCGTCGCGCTGCGGGAGCGGCCCGGCCGGGTGCGGCTGGCCGGGATGGGCGTGGCGCTCGCCGGAATCGCCGTCGCCGCCGCCGACAGCGGCGCCTCCGGGCCGGTGCTCGGCTTCACCCTGGTCGTGGCGGCCGCCGCCTGCTGGGGCGTGTCCAACGTGCTGACCCGCAAGGCGGCCCCGCCGGACGCCCTGAACTTCATGGTCTGGGTGTGCACCGTGCCCGTGCTCCCGCTGTTCGGGCTGTCGCTGCTGCTGGAGGGGCCCGAGCGGGACCTGGCCGCGCTGCGGGGCCTGGACTGGTCCGGGCTGGCCGTGATCGGGTACGTCGCCTGGGTGTCGACCGTCTTCGGGTTCGGCGCCTGGGGGTACCTGCTGCGGCGCTACCCGGCCTCGTCCGTCGCGCCGTTCTCGCTGCTCGTACCGGTGTTCGGGATGTCCTCCGCGGCGCTGGTCCTCGGCGAGCAGGTCTCCGGGCTGCGCTGGCTCGCGGCGTTGCTGCTGGTGGGCGGGGTGGCCCTGACCTCGCTGACGCCCGCGCGCGGGGCGGCTCCGGTCCGCGGCCGTACGGCCCGAGTAATAGAAACGTAAAGTTCCGATTCGGTGTGCAACCCCGCAGCGCGTACGGGGGTCGTATGGTGCGTCGGCACTTCCGGGGGAGGATCTGGGGGGATCGGGAAGTCCGGCACGGGAGGGGTAACCGTGAGGGGGTCCGGCCGCGAGGCCGGGCCCCCTTCTCGTCGGGCCCCAAGGGCCGTCCCGGGCCGTCCCGGGCCGCCCCCGGGGGCCGGGCCCGGTTGTCCACAGGCCTGCCGGGCTGTCGGAGCAGGACGGTAACGTCGTGCCATGGCAACCAACGGGGCGGTGCAACAGGCAGTGGTGGAGGGGGTGCTGGAGCGCATCACCTACGCCAACGAGGAGACCGGCTACACGGTCGCCCGCGTCGACACCGGCCGCGGCAGCGGCGATCTGCTCACGGTCGTCGGCTCCCTCCTCGGGGCCCAGCCCGGCGAATCGCTGCGCATGGAGGGGCGCTGGGGCTCCCACCCGCAGTACGGCCGCCAGTTCACGGTGGAGAACTACCGCACGGTGCTGCCCGCCACCGTCCAGGGCATCCGGCGCTACCTCGGCTCCGGCCTGATCAAGGGCATCGGCCCGAGGATCGCCGACCGGATCGTCGAGCACTTCGGCACGGACACCCTCGACGTGATCGAGGCCGAGCCGAAGCGGCTGATCGAGGTGCCCGGCCTCGGCCCCAAGCGGACGAAGCTGATCGGCGCCGCCTGGGAGGAGCAGAAGGCCATCAAGGAGGTCATGGTCTTCCTCCAGGGCGTCGGGGTCTCCACCTCCATCGCCGTCCGCATCTACAAGAAGTACGCCGACGCCTCCATCTCGGTGGTCAAGAACCAGCCCTACCGGCTCGCCGCCGACGTCTGGGGCATCGGCTTCCTCACCGCCGACCGGATCGCCCAGGCCGTCGGCATCCCGCACGACAGCCCCGACCGGGTCAAGGCCGGCCTGCAGTACGCCCTGTCGCAGTCCACCGACCAGGGCCACTGCTTCCTGCCCGAGGAGCGGCTGATCGCCGACGGGGTCAAGATGCTGCAGGTCGACACCGGCCTGGTCATCGAATGCCTGGCCGAGCTCGCCGCCGACCCCGAGGGCGTCGTGCGCGAGTCCGTGCCCGATCCGGAGGGCGGGCCGCCGCTCACCGCCGTGTACCTGGTGCCCTTCCACCGGGCCGAGCTGTCGCTGGTGGGCCAGCTGCGCCGGCTGCTGCACGCCGAGGACGACCGGATGCCGTCCTTCCAGGACGTGGACTGGGACCGCGCCCTGGGCTGGCTGGCCGGGCGCACCGGCGCCGAGCTGGCGCCCGAGCAGCGCGACGCGGTCCGCCTCGCCCTCACCCGGAAGGTCGCCGTCCTCACCGGCGGCCCGGGCTGCGGGAAGTCCTTCACCGTCCGCTCCATCGTGGAGCTGGCCCGGGCCAAGAAGGCCAAGGTGGTGCTGGCCGCGCCCACCGGCCGGGCCGCGAAGCGCCTGTCCGAGCTCACCGGGGCCGAGGCGTCCACCGTGCACCGGCTGCTGGAGCTCAAGCCCGGCGGGGACGCGGCCTACGACCGCGACCGGCCGCTGGATGCGGACCTGGTCGTGGTCGACGAGGCCTCCATGCTGGACCTGCTGCTCGCGAACAAGCTGGTCAAGGCCGTGGCACCGGGTGCACACCTGCTTCTGGTGGGGGATGTGGACCAGCTGCCCTCCGTCGGCGCCGGGGAGGTGCTGCGGGACCTGCTCGCGGAGGGCAGCCCCGTGCCCGCCGTCCGCCTGACGAGGATCTTCCGGCAGGCCCAGCAGTCGGGCGTGGTGACCAACGCCCACCGGATCAACACCGGCCTGCCGCCGCTGACGGACGGGCTGCCGGACTTCTTCCTCTTCGCCGAGGAGGACACCGAGGAGGCCGGCCGGCTCGCCGTCGACGTGGCCGCGCGGCGGATTCCGGCCAGATTCGGCCTTGACCCGCGCCGGGACATCCAGGTGCTCGCGCCCATGCACCGCGGCCCGGCCGGTGCCGGGAACCTCAACGGCCTGCTCCAGCAGGCCATCACCCCCGCCCGGCCGAACCTGCCCGAGAAGCGGTTCGGCGGCCGCGTCTTCCGCGTCGGCGACAAGGTCACGCAGATCCGGAACAACTACGAGAAGGGCGCGAACGGCGTCTTCAACGGCACCGTCGGCGTGGTCACCGCCCTTGACCTGGACGAACAGCGCCTCACCGTCCGCACGGAGGAAGATGAGGAGGTGGGCTACGAATTCGCCGAGCTGGACGAGCTGGCCCACGCGTACGCCGTCACCATCCACCGCTCGCAGGGGAGTGAATATCCGGCGGTCGTGATCCCCGTCACCACAGGGGCTTGGATGATGCTCCAGCGCAACCTGCTCTACACGGCGGTGACCAGGGCCAGGAAACTCGTCGTCCTGGTCGGGTCACGCAAAGCGCTGGGTCAGGCGGTGCGTACCGTTTCGGCAGGCAGGAGGTTCACGGCGGTCGCCCCTAGGCTGTCCGGCCGCATACCGGTGGGAAACCTCGCCTAGGGTTTCCGCTTTCGGCGCGGAGGGGGCAGGATAAGCAGGTTGACGGCACTCAGTGCCGTCGAAAATGCCTAACGCCGACCCCGAGTGCACTCTCCTGCGCCAAATGGGGGAAGGTAGAGGAAGTCAGGGCACCTCGAAGAAGAGGCACTACGTCGGTGAGGGATGACGTGAGCGACAACTCTGTAGTACTCCGGTACGCGGACGGTGAATACACCTACCCGGTGGTCGAGAGCACCGTCGGTGACCAGGGCTTCGACATCTCGAAGCTGAGGGCCCAGACCGGGCTCGTCACCTTGGACAGCGGCTACGGCAACACCGCCGCCTACAAGTCCGCGATCACCTACCTCGACGGTGAGCAGGGCATCCTGCGCTACCGCGGCTACCCGATCGAGCAGCTCGCGGAGCGCTCGACCTTCATCGAGGTCGCCTACCTGCTGATCAACGGGGAGCTGCCGACCGTCGACCAGCTCGCGTCGTTCCGCAACGAGATCACCCAGCACACGCTGCTGCACGAGGACGTCAAGCGGTTCTACGACGGCTTCCCGCGCGACGCGCACCCGATGGCGATGCTGTCCTCCGTGGTCAGCGCGCTGTCGACGTTCTACCAGGACAGCCACAACCCGTTCGACGAGAAGCAGCGCCACCTCTCGACGATCCGCCTGCTGGCCAAGCTGCCGACGATCGCGGCGTACGCGTACAAGAAGTCGGTCGGCCACCCGGTCGTCTACCCGCGCAACGACCTCGGCTACGTCGAGAACTTCCTGCGCATGACCTTCTCCGTGCCGGCCCAGGAGTACGAGCTCGACCCGGTCGTGGTCTCCGCGCTCGACAAGCTGCTGATCCTGCACGCGGACCACGAGCAGAACTGCTCGACCTCCACCGTCCGCCTGGTCGGCTCCTCGCAGGCGAACATGTTCGCCTCGATCTCCGCCGGCATCTCGGCGCTGTGGGGCCCGCTGCACGGCGGCGCCAACCAGTCCGTCCTGGAGATGCTGGAAGGCATCCAGGCCAACGGCGGCGACGTGGACTCCTTCATCCGCAAGGTGAAGAACAAGGAGGACGGCGTCCGCCTGATGGGCTTCGGACACCGCGTCTACAAGAGCTTCGACCCGCGCGCGAAGATCATCAAGGCTGCGGCGCACGACGTCCTGTCGGCCCTCGGCAAGTCCGACGAGCTGCTCGACATCGCCCTGAAGCTCGAGGAGCACGCGCTCTCCGACGATTACTTCATCCAGCGCAACCTGTACCCGAACGTGGACTTCTACACGGGTCTGATCTACCGCGCCATGGGCTTCCCGACCGAGATGTTCACCGTGCTCTTCGCGCTCGGCCGCCTGCCCGGCTGGATCGCCCAGTGGCACGAGATGATCAAGGAGCCGGGTTCCCGCATCGGCCGCCCGCGCCAGATCTACACCGGCGTCGTCGAGCGCGACTTCGTTCCGGTCGAGGCCCGCTGATCCCAGCGGCCCCGGGCACGCGAAAAGCGCCCCGCCGTCGATCCCCCCACGGGTCGACGGACGGGGCGCTTTCCTTTTCCCCGGCACCGGATTCCCCCCACGGGATCCGAGCCGGGGCGTCGGCGAGGAGGGCGCGAGCGCCCTCCGGTCGGGTGTCTGCCGGGACCCGTACGGGTCGGGAGGGCCGCTCAAAGCACCCCGTTGGGCACGCGTCCCGGCCGGCCGATGCCACGGATGTCCCCCAAGACCCCCGCGAACGTCCCCCAAGACGTTCTTGGCATCGCCCCATTAGACCCACTCCCGGCCCCGATGGTTACGTTGTCATCGCTGTGATCTGCGTCTCCTGTGAAGGAAGTGTGCACAGTGTGGGGAGGGACTCCCCTACCGGAAGGATCGCAACCGCAGGCTGTTGGTGACCACGAAAACAGAGGAGAACGCCATCGCAGCCCCCGCAATCATCGGGTTGAGCAGTCCGGCTGCGGCGAGCGGGAGCGCCGCCACGTTGTAGCCGAAGGCCCAAAACAGGTTGCCCTTGATCGTGGCGAGGGTCCGGCGCGAGAGGCGGATCGCGTCCGCCGCCACCCGCAGGTCGCCCCGTACGAGCGTCAGGTCGCCCGCCTCGATGGCCGCGTCGGTTCCGGTTCCCATGGCCAGCCCCAGGTCGGCCTGGGCCAGGGCCGCCGCGTCGTTGACCCCGTCGCCGACCATGGCGACCGTGCGGCCCTCGGCCTGCAGGCGGCGGACCACGTCCACCTTGTCCTGCGGGAGCACCTCGGCGATCACCTCGTCGATGCCCACCTCGCGGGCCACCGTCTCGGCGACGGCCCGGTTGTCGCCGGTCAGCAGGACCGGCGTGAGGCCGAGCGCCCGCAGCCGCGACACGGCCTCGGCGCTGGTCTCCTTGACCGCGTCGGCCACGGTCAGGACCCCGCGGGCCTCCCCGTCCCAGGCGACCAGGACGGCGGTGCTGCCGGCGGCCTCGGCGGCCGCCTTGGCCCCGGCGAGCTCCCCGGGGAGGGTGATCGACCAGTCGGCCAGCAGCTGCTCGCGGCCGACCAGGACGGCGCGGCCGTCGACGACGCCCTGCACGCCGAGCCCGGCCAGGTTCCGGAAGGACTCCGGGACCGGCAGGGAGCCGGCCCGCTCCACGGCCCCGGCGGCGATCGCGCGGGCGATCGGGTGCTCCGAGGCGTGCTCCAGGGAGCCCGCCAGGCGCAGCAGCTCCGCCTCGTCGGTGCCCGGCGCGGTGTGCACGCCGGCGAGGGCCATCCGGCCGGTGGTGACGGTGCCGGTCTTGTCGAGGACGACGGTGTCGACGCGGCGGGTGGACTCCAGGACCTCCGGGCCCTTGATCAGGATGCCGAGCTGGGCGCCGCGCCCGGTGCCGACCATCAGCGCGGTCGGGGTGGCGAGGCCCAGGGCGCAGGGGCAGGCGATGATCAGTACGGCCACGGCGGCGGTGAAGGCGGCGGTGGGGTCGTCGGTGAGCAGCAGCCAGGTGACCCAGGTGCCGAGCGCCAGGGCGAGCACGACGGGGACGAAGACGCCGGAGATCCGGTCGGCGAGCCGCTGCACGTCGGCCTTGCCGTTCTGGGCCTCCTCGACGAGCCGGGCCATCCGGGCCAGCTGGGTGTCGGCGCCGACCCGGGTGGCCTGGACGACGAGGCGGCCGGAGGTGTTGACGGTGGCCCCGGTGACGGCGTCGCCGACGGCGACCTCGACCGGGACCGACTCGCCGGTCAGCATGGAGGCGTCCACGGCGGAGCTGCCCTCGACGACGGTGCCGTCGGTGGCGACCTTCTCACCGGGCCGGACGACGAACCGGTCGCCGACCGCGAGGGCGGCCACCGGGATACGCACCTCGCGGCCCTCGCGCAGGACGGCGACGTCCTTGGCGCCGAGCTCCAGCAGCGCCTTCAGCGCGGCGCCCGCCTTCCGCTTGGAGCGGGCCTCGAGGTAGCGGCCGAGCAGGATGAAGCTGACGACGCCGGCGGCGACCTCCAGGTAGATGGTGGAGGAGCCGTCCGCGCGGGAGACGGTGAGAGCGAAACCGTGCCGCATGCCGGGCATGCCGGCGTGGCCGAAGAACAGGGCCCACAGGGACCAGCCGAAGGCGGCGAGCGTGCCGACCGAGACGAGGGTGTCCATGGTGGCGGCGCCGTGCCGGGCATTGGTCCAGGCGGCCCGGTGGAAGGGCAGGGCGCCCCAGACCGCCACGGGGGCGGCCAGGGTGAGCGAGAGCCACTGCCAGTTGTCGAACTGCAGGGCCGGCACCATCGCGAGCAGGACGACGGGCAGGGCGAGCACGGCGGAGACCAGCAGCCGCTGCCGCAGCGCGGCCGTCTCGGGGTCGCGTACGGGCTCTGGCGCTGCGGGCGCACCCGCGGGCGGCGCGAGCTGCGGTTCCGGCTGCGGCGGCGGGGGCTCCTCGGCGGTGTACCCGGTCTTCACGACGGTGGCGATCAGGTCGGCGACCTCGACGCCGGGGCCGTAGGCGACGCGCGCCTTCTCGGTGGCGTAGTTCACCGAGGCGCTGACCCCGTCCATCCGGTTCAGCTTCTTCTCGATGCGGGCCGCGCAGGAAGCGCAGGTCATCCCGCCGATCGCCAGCTCGACCTCGGCGGTGGCGGGCTGCGCCGCCGCCCCCGGGGGCGCAGCCGCTATGGGTCCGCCGTGCGCCGTGCTGCTGCTCGTGCTCATGCTCATGATCCGGCTCCAAAGGGGGATCCGGGCCGTACGGGACCAGTATGAGCTGGTGGTACGGCCCGGTTCGGGTGCTGCGCGAGGAGAGGGGGCTCAGGCGGCGGGGCCGGCGAACTCGTAGCCCGCCTCGTCCACGGCGGCGCGGACGTCGTCCTCGGCGAGCGGGGCGGCGGAGACCACGGTGACCTCGCCGGTCGCGGCGACGGCCTTGACCGAGGTGACGCCCGGCAGGGCGGAGATCTCGGCGGTCACCGCACCCTCGCAGTGGCCGCAGGTCATGCCGGTCACGCGGTAGACGGTGGTGGTCTGGGTGTCCGTCTCGGCGTTCATGTCGTTCTCCTCTTCAAGGGTCCGTCCGGTGCTGCCGGAAGGGGGGTGTCCCTCCACCGTCCTCCCGACACCTCGAAGACTATACCCCCAGGGGGTATGAAAGCGAGTGTTGTCGGCCCCCTTTCCGCGCGGCGGCGCGGGCGGCGCCGCGGTCACTCGAAGCGCCGGTTCCGGTTGCCCGGCCGGTTGGCCACCCAGGTCCGGATCGTGTCGGCGTACCAGTACGGCTTTCCGCCCTCGACGTGGTCGGGAGGGGGGAGCAGCCCGTGCTTGCGGTACGAGCGCACCGAGTCGGGCTGGACGCGGATGTGGGCGGCGATCTCCTTGTACGACCACAGCTGTCCGTCGCTCATCGACGACACCTCCTCGTCCACGTGACGGGCCGGCCGGGAGGCCGTCGGGGGAGCCGGCGCGTGGACTTCACACGATCGGTCGGGTTGTGCCCGGAGAACGACGGAGTGTGACGGGATGAGAGGGGTTGTCGCATGCCTGTGACAGACAACCGGCGTCACGGCGACATGTGTGACACGAGAGCGACCCCTGTGACGCGAACGGCACAGGGGTCGGACGGGGACTCCAGAGGCGCGGGGAAGCTCCGCAGGAGCGAGAACTCAGCGGTACAGGGCCGGCCGCTCCACCAGCTCCACGGCGGTCCGCACACCGCTGTGCGCCGCCTTCAGCCCCGCCTCGCAGACGGCCGCCGCCGCATAGCCGTCCCAGGCGTCGGGCCCCGCCACCCGGCCCCGCGCGGCCGCCGCCACCCACCGCCGCAGCTGGCGGTCGTACGCGTCGGCGAACCGGACGGTGAAGTCCTGGGGGATCGCCTCGTGCCGCCGGCCCGCGCTGCGCACGGCCATGGCCCGCCCGTCGCCGATCTCGGCACTGCCGCCCTCGCCGACGGCCTCGCACCGCACCTCGTAGCCGAAGCCGCAGTTGACGAAGATCTCCACGTCGACCAGTGCCCCGCCGGAGGTCTCCAGGAGGACGAACCGGGGATCGCGCAGCCCCTCGGGGGCTGCCGCGCTCGACGCCGGGGAGAACACCGACACCGCCGTCACCTCCTGCCCCAGAAGCCACCGGGCCGCGTCGACCTCGTGCACCACCGAGTCGCTGATCAGCATGTCGCTGGTGAAGAAGGACGGCGAGGCGGCGTTGCGGTGCCGGCAGTGCAGGAACAGCGGCCGGCCGATGCCGCCCTTGTCCAACAACCCCTTCAACTGCTCGTACTCCGCATCGTGGCGCCGCATGAACCCCACCTGCACCAGGCGCCGGCCCAGCCGCTGCTCCGCCTCCAGCACCCGCAGCGCCCCCGCGGCGTCCGGGGTCAGCGGCTTCTCGCACAGCACCGGCAGCTCCCGCTCCAGGGCCTGGACGATCGCCTCCTCGTGCGCCGGCCCCGGCGAGGCGATCAGCACGGCCTCCACCCCGGGCGCGGCCAGCGCCGCCGCCGGATCCGTGTGCGCGCCCGCACCGTCCAGGCCCGCCGCGACCTCCTTGGCCCGCTCCCCGTCGGTGTCGGCCACGGCCACCACCCGGGCCCCGCCGACCGTCCGCCCGATCCGGCGGACGTGGTCGGCGCCCATCTTCCCCGCGCCGATGACGGCGATCCCGAGCGTGCTCATCTCGTACTCCTCCAGTGGGTCAGCGCGCACCGCAGGACCGCAGGTACGCACGGGTGCGGCGGGCGATGGGCAGCGGCCGGTCGGGCGGACACGGGTACATGTCCTGCTCCACGATCGCGAACAGGTCCACCCCGAGCCGCTGCGCGGCCGCGAGCACCGGCTCCAGCGCGGGCACCCCCGCCGGCGGCTCGCACATCACCCCGCGGGCCACGGCCGGACCGAAGGGCACCTGCTGCGCGACGACTTCCGCCAGGATCCGCGGGTCGACCTGCTTCAGGTGCAGATAGCCGATCCGCTCCCCGAAGGTCTCGACGGCCTCGACGCTGTCGCCGCCGCAGTACGCGTAGTGCCCGGTGTCGAGGCAGAGGGAGACCAGCTCGGGGTCGGTGGCGTCCAGGAACCGGGCCACGTTCTCCGGGGTGTCGATGTGCGTGTCGGCGTGCGGGTGGACGACGATCCGCAGGCCGTAGCGCTCGCGCACCTCCCGGCCCAGGCGCTCGGTCTGGGTGGTCAGTTCGCGCCATTGGGCGGGGCTCAGGGTGCGGTCCTCCAGCACCGCGCCGGTCTTGTCGTCCCGCCAGAAGGAGGGGATGACCACCAGGTGGGCCGCGCCCGTGTCCCGCGCCAGCTCCGCGACCCGCGACACGTGCGCCCAGGTGTCCGCCCAGACGCCGGGCCCGTGATGGAGTCCGGTGAACACGGTGCCGGCACTGACCCGCAGGCCCCGCTTGGCGGTCTCCTCGGCGAGCCGGACGGCATCGGTGGGCAGGTAGCCGTACGGACCGAGCTCGATCCACTCGTACCCGCAGTCGGCCACCTCGTCGAGGAAGCGCTCCCACGGGGTCTGCTGCGGATCGTCCGGGAACCAGACACCCCAGGAGTCCGGGGCCGAACCGATGCGGATACGGGTCAGCTCGGGCGGGGAGGACGTCATGACGGCCACCTTAGGGTGCGAGACGAGTGGGAGGACTTGCCTGTGTTCGACCTGATCACCATGGGACGCATCGGGGTGGATCTCTACCCGCTGAGAACCGGCGTACGGCTGGCCGAGGCGGACACCTTCGGGAAGTTCCTCGGCGGCTCGCCGGCGAACGTGGCCGTCGCGGCGGCCCGCCTCGGCCGCCGCACGGCCCTGATCAGCAAGACGGGCGCCGACCCCTTCGGCGCCTACCTGCGCACCCGGCTGGGGGAGTTCGGGGTGGACACCCGCTGGCTGGGCGAGACCCCCGACCACCCCACCCCGATCACCTTCTGCGAGATCTTCCCGCCGGACGACTTCCCGCTGTACTTCTACCGCCTGCCGAAGGCCCCCGACCTGGAGATCCGCGCCGGCGAACTGGACCGGGACGCGCTCCGGCAGGCCCGCATCGTGTGGATGACCGGCACCGGCCTGAGCGCGGAGCCGAGCCGAACCGCCACGCTGGCCGCGCTGGAGGCCCGCGCCGGGGCCGGGACCACGGTCTTCGACCTGGACTGGCGCCCCACCCTGTGGGCTGACGACCCGGCGGAGCACTACGCGCAGGCACTGGCCCTCGCCACGGTGGCCGTCGGCAACGTGCAGGAGTGCGAGGTCGCCACGGGGGAGACCGACCCCCGAGCGGCGGCCCGGGCCCTCCTCGCGGCCGGAGTCGAACTGGCCGTGGTCAAGCGGGGCCCCGACGGGGTCCTGGCCATGCGGCGCGACGGCACGGTCGCCGAGGCGGCCCCCGTCCCGGTGGAGGTCGTCAACGGGCTGGGCGCCGGCGACGCGTTCGGCGGCGCCCTGTGCCACGGGCTCCTGGCGGGCTGGGACCTCCCGCGGACCCTGCGCTACGCGAACGCCGCCGGCGCCATCGTCGCCTCCCGCCTGGCGTGCAGCTCGGCGATGCCGTACGCCGCGGAGATCGAGGAGGCCCTGACATGCCGGCGGTGACCCCCCACACCCTCCCGCACGCCCGCCTGCACGTCCTGACCCTGGCGGCGGGGGAGTCGTACGCCCACGAGGCGGGCGTCTGCGAGTGGATCGTCCTCCCGCTCCAGGGCCCGGCGGTGGTGGAGTGCACCCCGGGACCGGGCACGGGGGCTCCGTCGGACACAGCGGGAAGGGGCGGGGCGGGGGACGCGCCCGCAGGGCAGCAGCCCGGCCCCGACGGCACGGTCACCTTCGAACTGCACGGCCGGACCTCCGTCTTCGCCGCGCTCAGCGACTTCGCCTACCTCCCGCGCGCCAGCCGAAGCCGCATCACCGCCCCGCAGGGAGGCCGCTTCGCCCTGGCCGGCGCGGCATGCACCCGCACCCTCCCGCCCCGCTACGGCCCGGCGGGCGACATCCCGGTGGAACTGCGCGGCGCCGGCCCCTGCTCCCGCCAGGTCAACAACTTCGCCGCCGCGGACGCGTTCCCCTGCGACCGCCTGATCGCCGTGGAGGTGCTCACCCCCGGCGGCAACTGGTCCTCGTACCCGCCCCACAAGCACGACGAGCACCACCCGGGGCGGGAGTCCCGCCTGGAGGAGGTCTACTACTTCGAGATCGCGCCGCACGGGGACACGCCCGGCGTGGGCTACCAGCGTGTCAGCCCCTCCCCGGCCGGGAAGACCGACATCCTCACCGAGGTGAGGACCGGGGACGCGGTGCTCATCCCGGACGGCTGGCACGGGCCGTCCATCGCCGCCCCGGGGCACGACATGTACTACCTGAACGTGATGGCCGGCCCGGACCCGTCACGCGAGTGGCTGATCCGCGACCACCCCGACCACCGTTGGATCCGCACCACCTGGCCCACCCAACCCGTGGACCCTAGGCTCCCCTTCTACGACCACGACCACGGCCGCGAACAAGGCCAGGGCCAAGCCCAAGGCCGAGGCCACGACCCGGAGGACGAGATCCGATGAGGCACACGATCCGGCTCACGGTCGCCCAGGCCCTCGTCCGCTTCCTGGCCCGCCAGTACACCGAGCGCGACGGCCGCCGCCACCGCCTGATCGCCGCCACCTGGGGAATCTTCGGGCACGGCAACGTCGCCGGCATCGGGCAGGCCCTCCTGGAGACCGGCCGGGCCGACATGCCCTTCCTCCAGGGCCGCAACGAGCAGGCCATGGTGCACGCCGCCGTCGGCTTCGCCCGCCAGAGCGGCCGGCTCTCCGCGCACGCCGTCACCACCTCCATCGGCCCCGGCGCCACCAACCTGGTCACCGGCGCGGCCTTGGCCACCATCAACCGGATCCCCGTCCTCCTCCTGCCGGGGGACTCCTTCGCCACTCGGCCCGCCGACCCCGTGCTCCAGCAGCTGGAGGTGCCGTACGCGGGCGACGTCTCCGTCAACGACACCCTGCGGCCGGTCTCCCGCCACTTCGACCGGATCACCCGCCCCGAGGCCCTGATCCCGGCAGCCCTCCAGGCCGTGCGGGTGCTCGCCGACCCGGTGCAGACGGGGGCCGTGACCCTCGCCCTGCCGCAGGACGTGCAGGCGCAGGCGTACGACTGGCCCGAGGAGTTCTTCGCCGAGCGCGTCTGGGGCATCCGCCGGCCCCGCCCGGACCGCGGCGAGCTGGCCCGTGCCGCCGAGGCGGTACGCACCGCAGCCCGGCCCCTGCTCATCGCCGGCGGCGGCATCCGGCACAGCGGGGCCCAGGCCGCGCTGGCGGAGTTCGCCGAGGCCACCGGCATCCCCGTCGCCTCCACCCAGGCGGGCAAGGGCGCCCTCCCGTACGACCACCCCGCCGACGTGGGCGGCGTCGGGCACACCGGAACCGCCACCGCCGACGGGCTGGCCCGCGGAGCCGACCTGGTGATCGCCGCCGGGACGCGGCTGACGGACTTCACCACCGCCTCCGCGACCCTGTTCCAGAACCCGGCCGTCCGGTTCATCGGCCTCAACCTCGACCCGTACGACGCCCACAAGCTGGCCGCCCGCCCCCTGGTCGCCGATGCCCGCGAGGGGCTGGAGGAGCTCGGCCGGGCCCTCGCCGGGCACCGGGTCGATCGCGCGTACGAGGCGGCGTACCGGCAGGCCAAGGCCGACTGGGAGGAGCAGGTCGACCGGGCCTACGCCGTCGCCGACGAGGACGCCCCGCCCACCCAGGCGCAGCTGCTCGGCCTGCTCGACGGCCTGGTCGACGCCGGCGACATCCTGATCAACGCGGCGGGCTCGCTCCCCGGCGACCTGCACAAGCTGTGGCGCTCCCGCTCGGCCGACCAGTACCACGTGGAGTACGGCTACTCCTGCATGGGCTACGAGATCCCCGCCGCCCTCGGCACCGCCCTGGCCGCCCCGGACCGGCCGGTGTGGGCGCTGGTCGGCGACGGGACCTACCTGATGAACCCCACCGAGATCGTCACCGCCGTGCAGGAGGGCGTCCCGATCAAGGTGTTGATCGTGGACAACCACGGCTACGCCTCCATCGGCGGCCTGTCCGGGGCCGTGGGCGGGGAGGGCTTCGGGACCGCGTACCGCTTCAGGGCGGGCGACGGCTCGTACACGGGGCCGCCCCTGCCGGTGGACCTGGCGGCCAACGCGGCCTCCCTCGGGATGGCCGTGATCCGTACCCGCACCGTCGGTGACCTGCGCAAAGCCCTCGCCCAGGCGCGGGAGGCGGACCGTCCCACATGTGTCTACGCACAGACCCGAACACCCGACACTGTGTCGGGCCCGCCCCCGGCACAGGCGTGGTGGGATGTTCCTGTGGCCGAGACCGCGACCCGTACGGCTGCGGTCGGGGCCCGCGAGGAGTACGACCGGCAAGCCGCTCAGCGACGTCGCCATCTGTGAAGGAGCAAAGGCAATGAAGACCGTCAACCACTGGATCGGTGGCAAGACCGTCGAGGGCACGTCGGGCAACTACGGTCCGGTCACCGATCCGGCCACCGGCGAGGTCACCACGCAGGTCGCGCTCGCCTCCGCCGAGGAGGTCGACGCCGCGGTACAGGTCGCCAAGGAGGCCTACCTGAGCTGGGGCCAGTCCTCGCTCGCCGCCCGCACCAAGGTGCTGTTCGCCTACCGCGCGCTGCTGGACGCGAACCGCGACGCGATCGCCGAGCTGATCACCGCCGAGCACGGCAAGGTGCACTCGGACGCGCTGGGCGAGGTCGCCCGCGGCCTGGAGATCGTCGAGCTGGCCTGCGGGATCACCACCCAGCTGAAGGGCGAGCTGTCGACCTCGGTGTCGAACCGCGTGGACGTGGCGGCCATCCGCCAGCCGCTCGGCGTGGTCGCGGGCATCACCCCGTTCAACTTCCCGGCCATGGTCCCGATGTGGATGTTCCCGCTGGCCATCGCCTGCGGCAACACCTTCGTCCTCAAGCCGAGCGAGAAGGACCCCTCCGCCGCGAACAAGCTGGCCGAGCTGGCCCGTGAGGCCGGTCTGCCGGACGGCGTGCTGAACGTGGTCCACGGAGACAAGGTCGCCGTCGACGCGCTGCTCGCCCACCCGGACGTCGCCGCCGTGTCGTTCGTCGGCTCCACCCCGATCGCCCGCCACATCCACACCACCGCCTCCGCGAACGGCAAGCGCGTCCAGGCCCTGGGCGGCGCCAAGAACCACATGCTGGTGCTGCCGGACGCCGACCTGGACGCCGCCGCCGACGCGGCCGTCTCGGCGGCCTACGGCTCGGCCGGCGAGCGCTGCATGGCGATCTCCACCGTCGTCGCGGTCGGCGCGATCGGCGACGCCCTCGTCGAGAAGATCCGCGAGCGCGCCGAGAAGATCAAGATCGGCCCCGGCAACGACCCGACGTCCGAGATGGGCCCGCTGATCACCGCCGCCCACCGCGACAAGGTCGCCTCGTACGTCAAGGGCGCCGCCGACCAGGGCGCGGAGGTCGTCCTGGACGGCACCGGCTACACCGTCGACGGCCACGAGAACGGCCACTGGATCGGCCTGTCCCTGCTCGACCGCGTCAAGACCGACTCCGACGCCTACCGCGACGAGATCTTCGGCCCGGTCCTGTGCGTGCTGCGCGCCGAGACCTACGAGGAGGGCGTCGCCCTCATCAACGCCTCGCCGTTCGGCAACGGCACCGCGATCTTCACCCGCGACGGCGGCGCCGCCCGCCGCTTCCAGCTGGAGATCGAGGCGGGCATGGTCGGCGTCAACGTGCCGATCCCGGTGCCGGTGGGCTACCACTCCTTCGGCGGCTGGAAGGACTCGCTCTTCGGCGACCACCACATCTACGGCAACGACGGCATCCACTTCTACACCCGCGGCAAGGTCGTCACGACCCGCTGGCCGGACCCGTCGGAGGACCACGCGGGCGTCGACCTGGGCTTCCCCCGCAACCACTGAAGCCCCCGCGGCGCCCCCTGAGAACCAGCGCGGCCCCCTGAGAACCAGCTCCCCGAGAACCAGCGACCCCCGGCCCACCCTCACCGGCCGGGGGTTCGCCGTGTCCGGGCCGGGCCGACGGGCCGGGCCGGGCGCGCGGCCGGGTCAGCGGGCCGGGGACAGGGCCGGGGCGGCGTCGTCGTGGTCCGGGCCGGGGCCCGAGGGGGCGGTCGTACGGCGGCGGCGCAGGGCCAGGGCGGCGAGGGCGGCGGCCGCCAGGAGCAGGAGGGCGCCGACTGCCGGCCAGGGGACGGCGAGGAAGGCCGTCTCGGACTGCGCCGCCAGGTCGGGGTAGGCCGTTGCGGTCGCCGAGACCCGGACGGTGACGCGGTCCAGCTGCGGGGCGTCCGGCCACGGCTCGGTCAGCTCGATCCGCTGGCCCGGCAGCAGTACCACCTTCTTTTCGCGGGCCGGCCGGTCCAGCACCGTACGGCCGAACAGCCCCTCGGCCCGCACCCCCGTCTTCGGCTCCAGGACCACGTTGCCGCGGTTGACCAGCGCGTACGTCACCGTGGCGCGGGCCGTGCCGATCCACGGCAGCAGCGGCGTTGACCGGCTGACCTCCACGTCCTCCACGCTCAGCCCGGGCGCGAGGGGCCCCGGCACCCGTACGTACAGCCGCGCCCCGACCTGCCGCTTCACCCCGACCTGGACCTTGCCCTCCTGCCGGATGCCCTCCACCGCGGTGTTGAGGGCGACGATCCCGCCGACGTGGTCGCCGGGGGCGGCGTCCGCGGGCACCCTCACGGTGAACGGGATGTCCGCACGGCCCTTGGGCGGCACCGTCACCGTCGATGCGGCCTGCGGTCCCAGCGCCGTCCACGCCCCCACGCCGACGGGCTTGCGCTCCACCGGGAGCAGGGCGAACGCGCCGCCGGCCGGGGTGTTCACGGCGTCGGTGGCGAAGACCCGGAACGCCAGCTCCCGGTCGGAGGAGTTGAGGATCGTCACGCTGTCGGTGACGGTGCTCCCGGCCGCGCCCTGGTGGAAGAAGTACGCCCGGTCCGTCATCGCGGCGCCCGCCGCGGGCGTCGGGAACACCGCCCAGGTGCCGTTGTCCGCGGCGGCGGCCGGGGCGGCCGGCGCGAGCAGCGCCGCCACCAGGAGCAGCAGGGCGAGGAGCGGGCCGCGCGCGGACGCGCCGGAGCGGGTGCGGGTGCGGCTGCGGAGGCGTGAGCGCATGGGCGGTTCTCCAGTCGGCGCGGGTGGCGGGGAGCGTGCGCGGGCGGGCGCCGGCGGAACGGCGAGGGGGGTGGTGCGGCGCCGGAGCGCCGCACCACCCCGGTTCGGGCCGGTACCGGGCGGGTCAGGCGATCGAGAAGGTGACGACCGTCCGGTAGGTGTCGGCGAACATGAACGCCGGGAGCTGGATCATCCCGGCACCGCCGACCGCGAACTCGCCGCCGGTCAGCTCGTCCCCGCCGGCCGCCTGCGAAGCCACCTTCATCGGCGTGTCGGTGATCGCGCCGGGCGCGCCCGCGGTGCAGGTGCTGGGGCTGTCCGGGTTGGTCACGGTGCAGGACGGCTGGATGCCGAGCTGCGCCTTCGCCATGGAGTGGCCGGTCGCCTCGTTCAGGAACGGCGTACGGGTCGCCGTCACGTCCCAGCCGAGCGTGCCGCCGCGGAAGTCCTGGACGGTCGCCGCGTTGAACACGCCGACCACCGACTGCGCCTTGCCGTTGATGGTGACCGAGGGGAAGGCGACGGCCGGCTGGCCGTCCTTCGGGCCGAGCGCCAGCGGTCCGGGCAGGACCTCGATGTCGACCGGGTTCTTCACGCCCGCCTGGTCCTCCAGGAACACGAAGGACTTGTACGGGGCGACCGAGCCGTCGATCCTGATCGCGTCGGCCTTCTTGGTGACGGTGAGGTTGCAGGTCGCGGCGCCGGAGGCGTCCGCCGTGCCGGCCCCGCTGTCACCGGTCGCCGCGCCCGCGAGCAGAGCCGAGCAGGTGACCGCGCCCGCCGGGAAGTTGGCGCCGGTCACGGTGACGGCGGTGCCCGCCTTGCCGCTGTTCGGCGTCAGCTTCGTGGTGACCGGATCCTTCGGCAGGGCCTCGACCGCGACCGAGCCGAGCGCGGCGCTCGGCCGGGGCGCGGGGGTGCAGGTGGTCGTGAAGACCGATCCGCTGAGGTCCGCGTCGGTGACGGCCAGGTCGAGCTTGACGTCCACCGTGGTGCCCTCGGTGCCGTCGGGGATCTTGACGGTGCCGGAGAACGCCTTCGGGTCGAGCGGCGTGCCGGCCACGACGGTGACGGTCTCCGGCGGGCTGGTCACCACCTGCGTGGTCGCGCCGACCTTAAGCGTGATCTTGGTGGTGTTCACCGTCGTGACGGAGAAGCCGGGGACCAGCGGGCTCGCACCCGGGTCGATGGTGATCGGGACGACGTCCCCCGCCTTGGCCGTGTCGGGCAGGGTGATCGTGTAGTTCTGGTTGCCGGAGCCGTCCGGCTGCGGCGCCGGGGCGTCGCAGTTCTCGAAGACGGGCGTGGTCTTGGTCGCCGCCTGCGCGGTGCCGGCCAGGCCCACCGCGCCGCCCGCCAGCGCCAGGGACAGCGCGCCCACCCCGGCCAGGACTCTTCGTCGAAACGTTGTACTCACTGGGTCGCGACTCCTTCGTCGGACGGACCCCTCCCCCCACCCGCTGTGTGGAGGAGGACGAGCCGGTGCGGTGGCCGACATTGACGCGTCGCGGTCATGAGAAGTCAATGACTTCCCTTTGCCCGAAGCACACAGAATTTGATGTCCCATCAGGTCGGGTTTGTGCCGGTGCTCCTGCCCGTCCCCGTCCCCGTGCCGGCGGGCCCCGGCACCTGCGGGGCTACCCGGCCGGCGAGGAGACCGGGGGCAGGTGCAGCAGCAGGTTCGCGGTCCCGGCCGGCAGGCCGGTGATCCGGTTCACCAGCGCTCCGTGCACCAGCGCGTCGGAGACCTGGGCGGGAGTCTTCGCCTTGGCACCGCTCGCCACGTCCTGCGCGAGGACCAGCGCGGCGGCGCCCGCCACGTGCGGGGCGGCCATCGAGGTGCCGGAGGCGCGGGCGAGCGCGGTGGTGGAGCCCTTCCACGCCGAGGTGACGGACACGCCCGGCGCCGAGAGGTCCACGCAGGGGCCGTAGGAGGAGAACGCGGCCCGCCGGTCGAGGGAGTCGGTCGCGCCGACCGTCAGGGCCGCGGGGACGGCGGCGGGCGAGCCCTTGCAGGCGTCGGCGTTGCCGTTCCCTGCGGCGACGGTGAACGTGATCCCGGCGGCCACGGCCTTGGTGACCGCCTTGTCCAGGGCGTAGCTGCGGCTGCCGCCGATGCTCATGTTGGCGACGGCCGGCCTGCCCGGGGTCTTCGCGGCGTCCTTCACCAGCCAGTTCAGGCCGCCCACGAGTGCCGAGAGGGCCGCGGAGCCCCGGCAGTCGGCCACCTTCACCGAAACCAGGGAGACCTCCTTCGCGACCCCGTGCACCGACCCGCCCAGGGTGCCCGCGACGTGCGTGCCGTGGCCGTTGCAGTCGGTGCTGCCCCTCTCCAGGAACACCCCGTTGTAGCCGGCCCGGGCCCGGCCGCCGAACTCCTGGTGCAGCAGGTTGATTCCGGTGTCCACGACGTACGCGGTGACGCCCCGCCCGGTCGCCGGGTACGTGTACGCGCCGTCCAGCGGCAGGTCGCTCTGGTCGATCCGGTCCAGGGCCCAGGGGGCGGGGACCTGGGTGTCGCTGATCCGGAACTCGGCGTCCGGCTCCACGGAGGCCACCCGCGGGTCGGCGGCCAGCTCCGCGGCGCGCGCGGCGGTGGTGCGCACGGCGAACCCGCTGAGCACCGTGTCGTAGACGGCCCCGACCTCGTCGCCCGCCTCCGCGGCCTCGGCGGCCAGGGTGCGGGCGGAGACGGGGGCGCGGGAGGTGCCGCCCTCGAGGACCACGACGTACGCGGCGGTGGCGGGAGCCGCAGCGGGGTGCGCGGGGAGGGCGGTGGCCGCCGCCAGCAGGGCGGCGGCCGGGAGCAGCGCGGTGAATGCGGTCATGCCGCGATGCTCACCGGCGCGCGGCGGGGGCGCGCGGAGGGTGCGCCGATCGGCCGCACGACACGCCGACGGAAGGGGTCAGCCGGTCAGGGGCCAGCCGCGCATGGCGAAGACGCCCTCGTCGCGGGCGCCGGCGGCGTCGTAGGTGGCCAGGGCGGCCTCGTTGTCGGTGTCGACGCCCACCCACATGCCGTAGCAGCCGCGCGCCTTGGCCTCGCGGGCCAGGGCCTCGGCCAGCGCCCGGCCGATGCCGCGGCGGCGGTAGCCCTCGTCGACGCAGAGCTCGTACAGGCACATCTCGGTGCCCTTGTCGGGATGGGTCATCTCGACCCCCGAGACCATGCCGGCCGGCACCCCGTCGACGTAGGCGATGAGCATCAGGTGCCCCGGCGCGGACAGGAAGCGCTCGGACCAGTCCAGACGGGCCGGGCCGTCGAAAAGGCCTTCCGCGGCCTGGAGTTCGGCGACGGTGCTCGCGACACGGATGTCCATGGCCGTCACGATAATGGTCGCCGTGGTGCACGAGCCTTCTGATGTCCACACGGCGTGGCGGACCGCCCCGCAGGCGGTGCGACGCTCCCTCGGCCTGGCGGACGAGGCACTGGCGGCGGGCGGGCGTGTTCTTGCCGGGCCCCGGCTTTGAACGGCGCCGGGGGGCGGTCAGGGGGTGCGGACGGCGAGGGCGGCTGCGTAGGTCGGGGGGGACGGGAGGTCCGTCAGGCGCCAGCCCGGGAGGGGTGCGGGGGTCGGGCCGGTGCCCACGTAGGGCTCGGCCAGACCTTGTGCCAGGCCGGTGCCGGTGCCCTTGAGGTAGGCCTCCTTGCGGGCCCACAGCCGGGCGAGCACCGGCCGCCGGTCCTCCTCCGCGAGCGCGGCCAGCTCCCGCGTCTCCGCCGGGTGCAGGATGCCCAGCACGTCTTCCACCGCCTCCGCGGGCGGGAGCCCCTCCACGTCGATGCCGACCGGCGCCGCCGCGAACGCCAGATACGCCAGGTCCTCGCTGTGCGAGAGCGAGAACTGCACGCCGCCTCCGGCCACCGCCGGCCGCCCGTGCGGCTCGGCGCAGCACGGGCACTCCTCGCGGACCAGGGAGACCTTCTCCGGGGCGAGCCCGAGGTAGCCGCCGAGCAGCACCCGCAGCCCCACGTGGGAGGCGAGGTAGCGGTGCCGGTCGCCGGGCCGGACGAACCGGTCGGCCCGGCCGCGCTCGTCCGCGTCCAGCAGCCGCAGCGCCTCGTCGACGCGGTGGCCGCCGACCACGTCGAGCGTGGTGTCGAGGGACCACACCGCCACCGCCGCCCCCGCGGGCGGCTCCGCGGTGCGCGGCGCGTCCCCGCCGAGCCGGTTCACGTACGTCGTCACCCGACGAGGGTAGACGAGCGCGCCCCCGCCCGAACAAAGCCGAACGGCCCGAACAAAGATCGGCAGGCTCCTGCTCTCCTGGCTAGGCTCGGCACCTCCGTAGACGATCAAGGAGTTCAGCGTGCGAAGTGCCGTTGTCACAAAGGGAGAAGACCGAATCCGCTGGGTCGAACTGCCCGGCGCCGAACCCGCCCGGGTGTACGTGCACGGGCTGGGCGCGACCGCCCCCGCCTACTTCGCGGCGAGCGCCGTCCACCCCCTGCTGGCAGGGCACCGCTCCCTCCTCGTCGACCTCCTCGGGCACGGGCACAGCGACCGCCCCGAGCAGTTCTCCTACACCCTCGAAGCGCACGCCGACGCCCTCGCCGCGGCCCTCGACTCCGCCGGCGTCACCGGGGCCGAGCTGATCGCCCACAGCATGGGCGGCGCCGTCGCCATCGTGCTGGCCCACCGCCACCCCCGCCTGGTGTCCCGGCTGGTGCTCGTCGACGCCAACCTGGACCCGGTCCCGGTCGTCCCGCGCACCGCCGGCAGCAGCGGGATCGCCTCCTACACCGAGGAGGAGTTCTCGGCCGGCGGCTGGGCCGAGGTGCGCGACCGGGTGGGCGCCCACTGGTGGTCCACGATGCGGCTGGCCGGCCGCAGCGCCCTGCACCGCTCCGCCGTGCACCTCGCGGCGGGCACGACGCCGACGATGCGGGAACTGCTGCTGGAGCTGAAGATCCCGCGCAGCTACCTCCTGCCCGAGGCCGACGGCCCGCTCGCCGGAGCCGAGGCCCTCCGGGCGGCCGGCGTCGACATCGTCCCCGTACCGGACTGCGGGCACAACATCATGCTCGACAACCCGGAGGCCTTCGCCCGGGCCACCGCGGACGCCCTCGCCCGCGGCTAGGTCGTCTCTTTCGGATCTTGCCGGTCAAGCCCGCGTCGTCCGGTGCCGGGCGGCGCGGGTCAGGCAGGATCCGGAAGAGACGGCCTAGCGGGCCCGGCCCTGCTGCGCCCCGGGCGACGGGGTCCCGTCGGTCCAGGCGTAGACGCGCTTGCCGCGCACGGCCACCTGGTACTGGCGGGCGTCGCGGCACTCGGGCCGCTCCTCGGACCGGGTGCCGCGCGGCCACCAGGTCGCGCTCAACTCGCGCCCCCGCAGCCGGTTCGGCGTGCCGGCGGTGCACTGCGGACCGTCCAGCGGGGTCGAGCCGAGCGTGAAGCGGATCAGCCGGGCCTCACCGGTGCTGCGCGCCCGTATGCGTATGTCCGTGGCGTCCTTGGGCACCCAGGACGGCAGCCTGAACGCCTGCGCGCCGCGCGTGGGCGCGTCCGCAGCGGTCGCGTACCGCCTGGTCTTCTCGTGGAACACCTGGTCGTTGATCGAGTCGGTCACGGGGTTGGGCGGGAGGTTGGGGAGGGCGAATGCAGCGGTGGCGAGGACGCCCACGCCGGCGGCGGCGATGACGAGGGGACGGCGCTTCATGTGATCAGTCTCGGGGCGCGGGCACCGATCGTGCGTCCCTCCCCAGGACGAACCTGAAGTCTGTCTGAAGTCTGACGTCGAGTCGTACCAGAGGACTGCCCCGTCTACGGCCGCGCCCCGCGGCGGCCCGGTCCACGGCAGCCGCCGCATCCGTGGGCGCCCGCCGCATCCGCCGCATCCGCGCCCCAAGCTCCCGACACCGCCGCCCGCGCGCCCCGTTATAGGCGTCGTGGGGATCGGCGGTATGCGCTCCTCCGAGTCCGATCCCGTCGCCGCACCGGCAGTTGGCCGGGGCGGCCGGTCCCCGCGCTCCCCCCGCGGGCTCCCCACCCGCCCCCGTCCTGGAGGAATGCCATGCGCCGTCGTCTCGCACCCGTCCTCGCGTCCGCGGCCGCGGCCGGCGTGCTCGTGTTCGCGGCTCCCGCGTCCGCCGTCCCGGCCGACAAGCCGCGGGTGCTGAGCACCTGGACGCAGACCAGCGCCTCCAGCTACGGCGCCTGGGTCGCCGCCCGCGGCAACCAGGCCAAGTGGGCGGCGTACGGGTTCGACTGGTCGACGGACCACTGCTCCTCCTCGCCCGACAACCCCTTCGGGTTCCCGTTCCGGACCTCCTGCGCCCGCCACGACTTCGGCTACCGCAACTACAAGGCCGCCGGCACCTTCCCGGCCCACAAGAGCCGCCTCGACGACGCCCTCTACGCAGACCTGAGGCGGGTGTGCTCGGCGTACTCCGGTGCGAAGAAGACCTCCTGCGACAGCACCGCCTGGACCTACTACCAGGCGGTCAAGGCCTTCGGCGTCTCATCCGAGGCCGTCCCGGCCGCCGAGCCGGGCGACCGCCCGGCAGTCCGGTCCGCCGCGCGGTAACCGCTCCCCCACCGGCCCCGGCCACCAGCCGTCCCGCCGGGGGGCGAGTGCGCGCCCCCCGGCGGTGGGACCACGATGGCAGCGGGGGCTTCGGAGATCGATTACTCGCCAGGCAATGCGGCCGGGGCCCCGGGGGAGGGGCGCAGGGGCGGGCGTACGGCCACGCTCAGGTCGACCACGTAGTGCTCCACGAGCAGGCCGTCCGGAAACAGCGCCCGGAGCCGTTCGCGCTCCTCCGCCAGGAAGTCGTCCGTGCCCGGCCTGCCGATCAGGAAGAGCGAATGGGTGGACAGCTTGGCCAGGTGGAAGTCCACCGGCACCCGCCGCGACCAGCGCAGCAGGCGCCGGGTGAACTCCACGCCGCCCTGGGAGCGGGCCCGCTCGTTGATGTAGAAGCCGGGGCCGAAGCGTTCCTCGATCCGCGCCCGCTGGGCGGCGATCCACTCCACGCCGACGTCCGGGTCGTTCGAGAAGACTGCCAGCGCCCCGCCCGGGCGCAGGACGCGCAGCGCCTCGGGCACCGAGCGGGACGGGTCGGTCCAGTGCCAGGACTGCGCGTACGTCAGCAGATCGAGCGATCCGGCCGCGAACGGCAGCCTGTCCCCGTCCCCCCGTACGAGCGGAATCCGCGGGTGGCGGCGCCGCAGCTCGGCGGCCATGCCCGCCCCCGGCTCGACCGCCACCACCCGGGCCCCCCGCGACTGCAGCAGGGCGGTGGCGATACCCGTCCCGGCGCCGACGTCCGCGACGCGCGCGCCGGCCGGCGGGATTCCGGAGAGCTCCTCCAGTGCGTCGAGGAGCGCGGGCGGGTAGGAGGGACGGTGGTCGGCGTAGCGCGCGGCGGCCGCACTGAAGGAGCGGGCGCGGGAGGCATCCGTCATGCCGTCCATGCTGCGCCGACGGGGCCCCGGGGCGTCAACGGCGCACGGCGGCGGCGCCCGGCGACGATGCCGGCCGGCCCGGCGCGGCGAAAGCCCGGCCGTACGGTCGGCGGCCGTCTCCACCCGCAGGAGAGGACGGGAGCAGGGCATGGCGGCAGCACGGTACGTCACCGGCCTGGTCGGCGCGCTGGAGCGGTACGCGGGCCGCCCCGCGCTCGGCGGCGGGGGCCGGCTTCTGGACCATTCCGGGCTGCTGGAGCTGGTGTACCGGCTGGCCGGCGAGCTGTCCGACCGCGGCGTCGGCCGGGGCGCCGGACTCGCCTGCGTCTTCGGCGGGAACCGGCCGGAGGTGGTGCAGGTGCGGCTGGCCGCCCATCTGCTGGGCGCGCGGCTGACCCAGGTCGTCACCGACCGCTCCACGTACGGGCTGGACTTCATCCTGCGCGACTGCCGGCCCCGCCTGGTGGTGCACGACATCGCGGTGCCGCAGACGCCCTGGGCGGCCCGGCTGGGCCTGGACGAGCTGCTGGCGGCGGCCGCCCGCCGGCCGGCGGAGCCGCTGCCGGTGGCCGCGCGGGAGGACGACATCGCCCGGGTCGCGTACACCAGCGGCACGACCGGCACGCCCAAGGGGGTGGCCTCCACCTTCCGCGCCCTGGCGGCCCGCACGGACGGCCGTGCGGGCCGCGAGGCACCGGAAGGGCGCCGGGGCCGTGAGCTCCCCCCGCCCCCGACGTACGTGTCCGTCACCTCGCTGGCCCAGCGCGCGGGCGGCCGCTGCCTGGAGCAGCTGCGGTCCGGGGGCCGTACGGAGGTCCTGGGCGCCTTCGAGCCGCGGGAGTTCGCGGCCGTCTGCCGGCGGCTCGGGCCCGTGGCGACGTACCTGATGCCCGGCATGGTCTACCGCCTGCTCGACGATCCCGCCACGGCCGGCGGGATCCCCGGCCTGGGGGTGGTCTCGTACGGGGCCGCCCCCATCCTGCCGGAGCGGCTGCGCGAGGCCGTGACCCGCTGGGGCGGCCGCTGGCAGCAGGGCTACGGCATGAACGAGTCGGCGGTGATCTGCCGCCTCACCGCCGGCGACCACGAGGCCGCCGTCGCCGGCCGGCCGGGGCTGCTCGCCTCGGTCGGACGGCCGGCGCCCGGGGTCGAGGTGGAGGTCCGCGATCCGGCCGGCCGGCCGCTGCCGGCCGGGAGCACGGGCGAGGTCTGGACGCGCTCGGCGGCCATGATGACCGGCTACTGGGGCCGCCCCGACCTCACCGCGGCCGCGATCCGGGACGGCTGGCTGCGCACCGGCGACCTGGGGCACCTCGACGCGGACGGCTACCTCCACCTCGACGACCGGCTGGCGGACGCGGTGCTGGTCGACGGGGACAACGTCTACTGCCTGCCGGTGGAGGCGGCCCTGACCCGGCATCCCGCGATCGCCCGGGCAGCGGTGGTGGGCCGCCCGAGCGCCACGACGGGCGAGGAGGTCTGCGCCTTCCTGGTCCCGGCCCCGGGCCGCGCCCCGGCTCCGGCGACCGCGGCCGAGGCCTGCGCCCTGGTGGAGGAAACCCTCTCCCCGGCGCACCGCCCGACGGCCGTGTTCTGGCGCGCGGACCTTCCGCTGACCCCCCAGGGAAAACCCGATAAATCCCTTCTCCGCGCCGAGGCGGGGTTCACCGGTGAAAGCAGATGAAAAACAGATAAAACGTCCCGCCCCGGGAACGCGCGCGCATACACGGAAGCCCTCCCGGGGGAGGGCTTCGACTGGGGTGGTGAAAGCGCCCCCGGCAGGACTCGAACCTGCGGCCAAGTGCTTAGAAGGCACCTGCTCTATCCACTGAGCTACGGGGGCCGGAAGGTGGCCGTGGTGGCCTGGAGCCCCGGGGTGGGGGTGTGACTGTCGTCCGTGCCGGGTCAAGGATAGGGCTCCGGTTGCCTTGTCCCGGTTGCTTCACCCGCGTGCCACGATGTGGAGGTTCGGTGAAGCGGTCCCGATAATCGCAGGCAGGTGCGATTCTCGCACCGCTTTTGCGCCGCGGCGCCCTGGGTGTTGTGCACTCGTTATGCCTGCGTCCCACTCGTCTGCTCTGACCGGAAGGTCCCTCCGAGTCGCGGTCGGCGCGCAGAGGGCGTATAAGCTTCAAAAATGGTCCTAAATTGGGCATTCTTCGCATGTGGTGACCTTGGATGTTCGGCCTCAGCTGCTCGATGCCCTGTCCGCCCTGCGCGACCGGGTCGCGTCCGTGCGTCTGCCGCTGCCCCTGCCCGGCGCCCCGCGCGCCCGCCAGACCAGAGCCGAGCTGCTCGCGCAGCTCGACGACTACCTCGTACCGCGGTTGAAGGCGCCCGAGGCCCCGCTGCTCGCCGTCGTCGGCGGGTCCACCGGGGCCGGCAAGTCCACCCTCGTCAACTCCCTGGTGGGCCGCCAGGTGAGCGAAGCGGGAGTCCTGCGGCCCACCACCCGCGTCCCCGTGCTCGTGTGCCACCCCGACGACCACCACTGGTTCGCCGGGATGCGGGTCCTGCCCGACCTGCTGCGGGTGTGGGCGCCGCCCGGCGACGACGATCCGTATCCGGACACCGGCCGGGCGGACGACGCCGGGCGGGAGGACGGCGCGCCCACCCGTGAGCTGCGGATCGAGACCGTCACCGGGCTGCCCCGGGGCCTGGCCCTCCTCGACGCCCCCGACATCGACTCCCTCGTCGTCGAGAACCGCACCCTCGCCGCCGAGCTGATCTGCGCCGCCGACGTCTGGGTCATGGTCACCACCGCCTCCCGCTACGCCGACGCCGTCCCCTGGCACCTGCTGCGCACCGCCAAGCAGTACAAGGCCACCCTCGTCATCGTCCTGGACCGGGTGCCGCACCAGGTGCTCGCCGAGGTCTCCCGGCAGTACGGGGCGCTCCTGACCCGCGCAGGGCTCGGCGACGTGCCGCGCTTCACGGTGCCCGAGCTGCCCGAATCGGCCGGCGGGGGCGGGCTGCTGCCGGCCAGCGCCGTAGCCCCGCTCGGGGCCTGGCTCGCCCACCACGCCCAGGACCCGGCCGCCCGGCAGTACGCCGTCGGCCGCACCGCGCTCGGCGCGCTGGACTCCCTCGGGCGCCGGATGCCGGAGCTCGCCTCGGCCGTCGCAGCCCAGTACGCCGCCGCCGTACGGCTCACCACGGCCGTGGAGGACGCGTACAAGCAGGAGGGCAAGCGGGTGCGGGCCCGGCTCGACCAGGGCGCCGTACTCGCCGGCGACGCGCTGACCCGGTGGCGCGGCTACCCCCTCGACACCACCGCCGACGAACTGCTCGACTCGCTCGCCGAATCCCTCGCAGCCCTCCTGCAGTGCGCCGTCGCCGCCGCCGACGAGCGGATCGCCGAGGCCTGGCGGCGCGAGCCGGCCGCCGGGGCGGTGCCCGTGCCCGTCCCGGACCGGGAGGCGGCGGAACGCATCGGCATGGCGGTACGCCGCTGGCGGCGCGTCCTGGAGGAACTCGCCGAGCAGGAGGTCGCCTGGTCCGAGCGGCAGCCCGCCCCCGACGCCGACGCGGTCGCCGCCCTGCTCGTCGCGGCGCTCCTCGGGGGCAGGCGGGCCCGCCCCGCGGGCGAGAGGCTCGCCGAGCGGATCGGCGTACAGGCCGCCGTACGGCTGCGCGACCGCGGCGGCGAGCTCGTCGCCGACCACCTCGAACAGGTGCTGCGCGCCGAACGTGACCGGCGCCTGGCACCGCTGGAGGCCCTCGAGGTCACCCCTGAGCCGCAGGCCGAGCTGATCGCCGCGCTGTCCGTACTGCAGAAGGAGAGGTGACGCGGTGAACTTCCTGACCGACCGCACCGACGACCGCTGGGACGACGGACTGATCGCACGCTCGCGCCGCGCCCGCGAGGCGGACGACGACGGGGACGACGACGATGCGCTGGTGCGGGCCCTGTCGGGCGCCGGCAGCGACGGCGGCCGGACGCCCGCGCCCCCCGTCAGCCCCGAGGCCCGAGCCCTGCGCAGCCGGCTGGAGGCGCTGGGCCGGCTGGTCGCGCTCTCCCGGACCCGGCTCGACGGCAAGACCCTCGCCGAGGCCGGTCGGGTCCTGGACGAGGCGGCGGCGCGGCGCGGGCTGTCGGCGCAGCACACGGTCGTCGCGATCGCAGGAGCCACCGGAAGCGGCAAGTCCACCCTGTTCAACGCACTCGCGGGGGTGCCGATCTCCGAGACCGGGCTGCGCCGCCCGACGACCGCCGCGCCCATCGCGTGCAGCTGGTCCGACGGCGCGGCCGGGCTGCTGGACCGGCTCGAGATCCCCGGCCGGCTGCGGCGCCGCCCCCGCGAGACCACCGAGACCGGCGCGCTGCGCGGGCTGGTCCTGGTGGACCTGCCCGACCTGGACTCCGCGGTGGGCGCCCACCGCGAGCACGTGGACCGCGTCCTGGCGCTGGTCGACGCCGTGGTGTGGGTGGTGGACCCGGAGAAGTACGCCGACGCGGTGCTGCACGAGCGGTACCTGCGCCCGCTCGCCGGACACGCCGAGGTGACGTTCGTGGTGCTCAACCAGGTGGACCGGCTGCCGGGGGAGGCCGCCGACCTCGTCCTGGACGACCTGCGCAGGCTGCTGGACGAGGACGGCATCGCGCTCGGCGAGCACGACGAGCCCGGCGCCACCGTCCTCGGGCTGTCCGCGCTGACCGGCGAGGGCGTCGGGGAACTGCGCGAACTGCTCGGCCAGTTCACCCAGGAGCGCGGCGCCGCCACCCGGCGGATCGCCGCCGACGTCGACCGCGCCGCCGACCGCATGCGCCCGCTGTACGTGGCCGACGGCCACCCGGGGCCCGAGATCGGCGAGGAGGCGCGCGCCGAGTTCGAGGACCGGCTCGCGGAGGCGGTCGGGGCGCATGCGGCCGGGCTCGCCGCCGAGCGGGCCTGGCGGCGCAACGCCGGCAAGGCGTGCGGCACCCCGTGGCTGCGGCTGTGGCGCTGGTACGAGAGCCGGCGCTCCCCGCGCACGCTGGCCGCCCTCGAGGCGGGCAGCGGCGGGACCGCCTCCGGGGCGGGTCCGGCGCAGGAGGAGGTCACGGCGCGGCAGCGGGTGGAGCAGGCCGTACGGGCCGTCGCCGATGCGTCGGTGGCCGGGCTGCCCGACCCCTGGGCCCAGGCCGTACGGGAGACCGCGGTGCGCGGCGGCGAGCAGCTGCCCCGGCTGCTGGACGAGGTCGCGGTGACGCTCGGCGCGGCCGCCGCGGTGCCGGGCGCCAAGCCGCCGCGGCCCGCGTGGTGGCCGGCGGCCGTGCTGGCGCAGGCGGCGATGACGCTGCTGCAGGTCTACGGCGGGCTGTGGCTGGTCGGGCAGATCGCCGGGGTGCTCGAGCCGGACCTGCTGCCGCCCGTGCTGCTGATGGCGGCGGGCATCGTCGGCGGGCCGCTGGTGGAGTGGGCCTGCTCGATCGCGGCGCGGGGACCGGCGCGGCGGTACGGGCAGGACGCCGAGCGGCGGCTGCGGCAGGCGGCGGCCGGGTGCGGGCGGGCACGGGTGCTGGAGCCGGTGGCGGCCGAGCTGCTGCGCTACCGGGAGGTGCGGGAGCAGTACGCGACGGTGGCGAAGTTGTCCACAACCCGTCAGTAATCCACAGGCCGCGCCCGGGTGCGGGGGCGGTCGGCCACTGTGGTCGTACGCCGCGCGGAGGGTCCGTGCGGGGACCGACGCGGGGGAGGCGGCCGCGGTGAACGACACGCTGGTGACGCTGATCGGCCATGTGGCCACGCAGATTGACTACAAAGAGACCGTCAACGGGCCGTCCGCACGGTTCCGTTTCGCGGTCACACCACGGTATTTTGACCGACGCAAGGACGCTTGGACGGATGGGGCCACCAGCTTCTACACCGTGTGGGCCCGACGCACCCTCGCGGTGAATCTGACCGGTTCCGTTTCGGTCGGCGAGCCGTTGGTGGTGCACGGGCGGCTGAGGGTGCGGGACGACCCGCCCGACGCCGACGGGAACCGCTGGTTCTCGGCGGAGATCGACGCCACCGCCATCGGCCACGACCTCAACCGGGGGACGGCCGCGTTCCGCCGCGTGGTCAAGGCGGAGCCGTCGCTGATGGTCACTCAGAAGGCGGCGGTGGTCTGAGTGTTCGAGGCGGCTAGGATTCCCCGGTACTCACGGGCACCAGGGTCTTTGGCCCGAAGGGGAAGACTGTGTCGATTGGCGTTCCCGCATCCTCCGCTTCTGATTCCGCTTCTGCTCCGCGCACTGCTGCTGCGGCTGCCGCCGCTGCTGTCGCCGTTGCCGGTCGCGCCCTGCCTGCCGCTGCCGCGGCGGGGCGGGGCTCCGCGCGGCGGCCGCTGGCGGTGGCCCTCCTGGCCGCGGCCCTCGCGGCCGCGCCCGGGGCGACGGCGGCCGCCGACTCCGGCGCGCCGGCCGCCCGGGCACCGGAGGGGGCGACCGCCGTACTGGACGGGCTCAAGACCTTCGGGCAGGCCGTCCTGCACGCCCCCGACGGGTCGGTCCGGCAGATCCCGGCCGGGCTGTACGAGATGCGGGTCGACGGCGGCGGGATGCTCCAGACCTACGGGGTCGGGGTGGCCGGCAACGCGCAGCCCCAGGCCCGGTACACGGAGAGCGGCTGGAGCGGCAGCCCGCTCGCCGGGAACGCCGAGGCGGGCCGGATCCGCTGGGTCCTGGAGCACTCCTACCCCCAGCTGAACGATCTCGTCGGGCTGGCCAAGGCGGCCGGGGCCGGGGCGCTCACCGCGGAGAGCGCGGCGGCCGGGACCCAGGTGGCGATCTGGCGGCTGGCGGACGGGGTGCAGGTGGAGGCCGCCGATCCGGCGGCGGAGAAGCTCGCCGACTACCTCCAGCGGTCCGCCGGGCGCCTGCCGGAGCCGCCGGCCTCGCTCCACCTGGATCCGGCGAGCGTCTCCGGGCCGGTGGGCAGCCGGATCGGGCCGGTGACCGTGCGCACCGGGGCGCAGAGCGTGGCGGTCACGCCGGATGCGGCGGCCGTGGCCCTGGGGGTGCGGGTCGTCGATGCCGAGGGCCAACCGGTCACCGCGGCGGCCAACGGGAGCCGGCTGTACGTCGAGGTGCCGGCGGGCACCCCGGACGGGACCGCCTCCATCAGCGTCCAGGGCTCCACGAAGGTGCCGGTCGGGCGGGTCTTCACCAGCGGCCTGCCCGCCCAGGCGCAGATCGTGGCCGGCTCCAGCGAGTCCGCGGCCGCGGCCCGGGCGACGGCCCTGTGGCCGCAGCCGCTGGTGGCCGAGGCGGGTACGGGCGGCGGGGGGAGCGCGGTGACGGCCGCCTCCGCCGCGGCCGAGCCCCCCACCAGCCCGGACGAGGAACGCCTCGCCACGAGCGGCAGCTCGGCCGCCACGCCCGTGATCGCGTCGCTGGCGGTGGGACTGGTGGTGCTGGGCGGGCTCGTGGTGCTGCTGGTCCGCAAGCGGCCGCTGGAGGACGACGAGGCGTAGACGACGAGGCGCAGGGGGTGCGTACGGGGGGACAGCGCTCGATCGGCCCGATTCCGTGACCCGGTCCCGGGGTAGGCGCGGACAATGGCTGATCAAGAACTGACTTGGTGGGGCACCGCTGCGCGGTGGGACCGGGCCCTGTTCGACGCAGTGGCCCGGCGGCACTGGCCCGGCGGCGACCGAGTGCTGCCGCGGCTCAGCCGCGCCGCCAACCACGGGGTGCTCTGGGGCGCGGCCGCGGCGGCCATCGCCGCCTTCGGCCCGCCCGAGGCCCGCAAGGCCGCGCTGCGCGCATCGGCCTCGCTGGCCCTGGCCTCGGCGACGATCAACACCATCGGCAAGTGGTCCGTGCGCCGTCCGAGGCCGCTGCTCGACGGGGTGCCCGCCGTGCGGCAGCTGGCCGTCCAGCCGCTGACCACCTCCTTCCCCTCCGGACACTCGGCCTCCGCGTTCGCCTTCACCACCGGGCTGGCGCTGCACGCGCCGCTGTGGGGCGCGGCGCTGGCCCCCGTGGCCGCGTCCGTGGCGTTCTCCCGCGTGTACACGGGCGTGCACTACCCGTCCGACGTGGCTGCGGGGGCCGCGCTGGGCGTGGCCGCAGGCTTCGCCGTGCGCCGGCTGGCCGCCCGTATCGAGGAGGCCCGGGCCGTCCCGCGGGACGAGCCGGCCGCCGCCGACGCCCCGGCCCTGCCCGACGGCGAGGGGCTCGTGGTGGTCGTCAATGCCGCCTCGGGGACCCCGGCCGCCGCCGGGCTCGACGTCCTGCGCGCCGCCCTGCCCGCGGCCGAGGTGGTCGAGTGCGACGGCACGGAGCTGCCCGAGGCGCTGGCGGACGCCGCCTCCCGGGCCGCCGTCCTCGGGGTGTGGGGCGGCGACGGCACCCTCAACGCGGCCGCCGGCGCCGCGATGAAGGCCGGGGTGCCGCTCGCCGTGTTCCCCGGCGGCACCATGAACCACTTCGCGCTCGACCTCGGCCTGACCGGCCCGGAGGACACCTGCCGCGCCGTCGCCGAGGGCCGTGCCGTCCGTGTCGCCGTCGGCCGCTTCACCCCCGGGTCCGAGGACGGGCCGGCGGAGCCGGGGTACTTCCTGAACACCTTCAGCATCGGGGCGTACCCCGAGCTGCTGCGCCACCGGCTGCACTGGTCCCCGCGGATCGGCAGCGGCCCGGCCGCGCTGCTCGCCGCCTGGAAGGTGCTGCGGGCCGAGCGGCCGGTGCGGCTGCGGCTGGCCGGGCGCCGGCGCAGCGTCTGGCTGCTGTTCGCGGGCAACGGCACCTACCACGGCACCGGCCCGGCGCCGCGCCGCCGCGAGGGCCTCGGCGAGGCCCTGCTGGACGTCCGCCTCGTCCACGGCGGCGGCCGCCCCGGCCCCCGCCTCCTCGCCGCGGCCTTCACCGGACCCCTCTCGCGCTCCCCGCTGCACACGGCCACCAGCCTGCGCACTCTCCGGATCGCCGAGATCCCGCCCGACACCCCCTTCGCGTACGACGGCGAGTACGCCCGCTCCCCCTCCTCCCTGACCCTCGACACCATGCCCGCGGCCTTGACGGTGTACCGCCCGGACCGCCGGGACTGACGGCGCCGTGGTCTCAGCTCACGGCCGCCGCCGGGGCCGGGGCGGAGGCGGCCGCCCCGACCCCGAGGTCGGTCCGCATCACCGCGCGCATCCGGTCCCAGCGCCGGTAGAGGTGGTGGAAGTCCCCCGTGCGTATCTCGTCGAACGAGCCGTCCGGCTCCGGACTGCCCTCGTCCAGGCACATGATCCGGCGGTACATGTCGGACAGGGCGCCGCTCATCCCGTCGAGCTCGGCCAGCACCGAGGCGGAGGCGATCATCTGCGCCTCGGCGAAGGCCGAGTGGTGCTCCCGCCGCGCCTCCTCGAGCGCCTCCCGGGCATCGGCGGTCACCTCCCTTTTTTGTATCAGCCACAGGAAGTTCATCAGCTGCGTCCGGTAGCGGCGGAAGACCGCGTTGACGTTCATGTAGCAGTCCCGGCGGCGGTCCAGCTCCGCCTTCTCCTGCTCCCGCAGCCACTGGACCTCCGCCAGCCGCCGCTGGCGCTCGAACTGGTCCGTCTGGACGCGGGCCAGGGACCGGTGCGACAGGACGGCCACGACGAGCGTGCCGGTGACGCCGACCAGCGCGGTGGCCAGTCCGACCAGAGCGTTTCCCACAGAGCTCCCCTTCTCCGTGCTCGTGCCATGGATGTACGGACATCCTGCCCCGCCCGCGGCCGGGCCCGGCCCCGCCGCAGATCAGGGCGCTGACCATACGGGTTTCCGTCGCAGGGTGGACGGCTGGCAAGATGGGGTGTATCTGCCCACCATCGATCTGCCGGACGGTTTCTCTTGGCTGAGTTCATCTACACCATGCGCAAGGCGCGCAAGGCGCACGGCGACAAGGTGATCCTCGATGACGTCTTCCTGAACTTCCTGCCCGGGGCGAAGATCGGTGTGGTCGGCCCGAACGGCGCCGGCAAGTCCACCGTCCTGAAGATCATGGCGGGCATCGAGCAGCCGTCCAACGGCGACGCCTTCCTCTCGCCCGGCTACAGCGTCGGCATCCTCATGCAGGAGCCCAAGCTCGACGAGTCCAAGACGGTCCTGGAGAACGTCGAGGACGGCGTCGCCGAGATCAAGGGCAAGCTCAACCGGTTCAACGCCATCGCCGAGGAGATGGCCACGAACTACACGGACGAGCTGATGGAGGAGATGGGCAAGCTCCAGGACGACCTGGACCACGCCAACGCGTGGGACCTCGACGCCCAGCTGGAGCAGGCCATGGACGCCCTGGGCTGCCCGCCCGGCGACTGGCCCGTCGTCAACCTCTCCGGTGGTGAGAAGCGCCGCGTCGCCCTCTGCAAGCTCCTGCTGGAGGCCCCCGACCTGCTGCTCCTCGACGAGCCCACCAACCACCTCGACGCCGAGTCCGTGAACTGGCTCGAGCAGCACCTGGCCCAGTACAAGGGCTGCGTCGTGGCCGTCACCCACGACCGCTACTTCCTGGACAACGTCGCCGAGTGGATCCTCGAGCTCGACCGCGGCCGCGCCCACCCCTACGAGGGCAACTACTCCACCTACCTGGAGAAGAAGGCCGAGCGCCTCAAGGTCGAGGGCAAGAAGGACGAGAAGCGCCAGAAGCGCCTCAAGGAAGAGCTGGAGTGGGTCCGCTCCAACGCCAAGGGCCGCCAGGCCAAGTCCAAGGCCCGTCTCGCGCGCTACGAGGAGATGGCCGCCGAGGCGGAGAAGATGCGGAAGCTGGACTTCGAGGAGATCCAGATCCCGCCGGGCCCGCGCCTGGGCTCCATCGTCGTCGAGGTCAACAACCTCTCGAAGGCCTTCGGCGACAAGGTCCTCATCGACGACCTGTCCTTCACGCTGCCGCGCAACGGCATCGTCGGCATCATCGGTCCGAACGGTGCGGGCAAGACCACGCTGTTCAAGATGATCCAGGGCCTGGAGAACCCGGACTCCGGCGACATCAAGGTCGGCGAGACCGTCAAGATCTCCTACGTCGACCAGGGCCGTGCCAACATCGACCCGAAGAAGACCCTGTGGGCGGTCGTCTCGGACGAGCTGGACTACATCAACGTCGGCCAGGTCGAGATGCCCTCCCGCGCCTACGTCTCCGCGTTCGGCTTCAAGGGCCCGGACCAGCAGAAGCCCGCCGGCGTCCTCTCCGGCGGTGAGCGCAACCGCCTGAACCTGGCGCTCACCCTCAAGCAGGGCGGCAACCTGCTGCTCCTCGACGAGCCGACCAACGACCTCGACGTCGAGACCCTGTCCTCCCTCGAGAACGCGCTGCTGGACTTCCCCGGCTGCGCCGTGGTCGTCTCCCACGACCGCTGGTTCCTCGACCGGGTCGCCACGCACATCCTGGCGTACGAGGGCGACTCGAAGTGGTTCTGGTTCGAGGGCAACTTCGAGTCCTACGAGAAGAACAAGGTCGAGCGGCTCGGCCCGGACGCCACCCGTCCGCACCGCGCCACCTACAAGAAGCTCACCCGGGGCTGAGGCAGGCAGCCACCATGGCAAGACACCAGTACCGATGCCCCATGCGCTGGGCGGACATGGACGCCTTCGGGCACGTCAACAACGTGGTCTTCCTCCGCTACCTGGAGGAGGCGCGGATCGACTTCATGTTCCGCCTCGCGCCGGGCGAGGGCAGTGAGTCCTTCACGGGCGGTTCCGTCGTGGCCCGCCACGAGATCGACTACAAGCTGCCCCTCGTGCACCGCCACGAGCCCGTGCTCATCGAGTCCTGGGTGACCCGGATCGGCGCCGCGTCCCTGACCATCCGCTACGAGGTCAAGGACGAGGCGACCGAGGACCGGCCGGAGACGGTGTACGTGCGCGCCGAGACCGTCGTCGTGCCGTACAACCTCGCCGAGGGGCGGCCCCGCCGCATCACCGACGAGGAGCGGCACTTCCTCGAGGAGTACCTCGACGCGCCCGCGCCCCAGCGGACCGGTGCCGGCGCCGGCGCCAAGCGCTCCGAAGGACGCCTCGCGGCATGAGCCTGCAGTTGCACTTCGCCGATCCCGGGGAGGCGGCGGACCTCGCCGCCTTCCTGGGCCGGCTGGTGCGCTACGACCGCGCCGCCGCGGTCCGCCTCCAGGCGGGCGGCGGCGCGCTCGCCGTCTTCGGGCGGCCGCCGTCCTTCGACGTGCTGGCCATCCGCACCGTGCGGCTCGCCGAGCCGGCCGCGATGCCGCTGGACGTGACCGTGTCCGCCGGCGAGCTGCTGGAATCCGTGGACGAGGAGGCCGCGGCCGCCCTCGTGCCCGCTGCCGTCACCGGCCCGCCGTGGGCCGGGGTGCTCCCGCCGCGCGGCGGCTGGCAGCAGGTTCCGGGGCTGCCCGGCCCCGCGGCGATCGGGGCCGCCGTGGCCGGTGCCGTCGCCGAGTTCCGGGCCCGCGACGAGGCCCTGCCCCCGCAGCACCGGACCCGCTCCCAGCGGGACCGCATCGGCCGCGAGATCTGGTCCCGGACCCTGGGCGACACCGACCTGCCGCTGCGCGCCGTGCACGCCGCGCACTCCCTCGGCTTCCTGCGGCCCGCCCGCGCCACCGTGCCCGCCGGCCCGGCGGAGGCGGCCGCGTCCGCCGCCGCGGGCTCCGCCGCCGCGGGCTCCGCCGCCGCGGGCTCCGCCGCCGCGGGCCCCGCCGCAGGGGCCCCGGATGCGGCCGTGGCACTGCTCGCCTCCGGCGGCTGGCTGCGGCTGCGGACCCCGTACGGCTCGATCGCCCTGCGCCGCCCCGGAGCCGTCGCCGGCCTGGGCGCGCTCCAGGTCCGGCCGGTCCGGTAGCGGCCCGAGCACCGCTCCGGCGGGTGTTACGGGTTGAACGAGTGCACGTGGTCCGGCCGGCTCACGGCGAACTCGTTCATGAGGATCGTCCGCGAGTCGGAGTCCGAGGTGTTCGCACACCATTCGAAGGCGCGGTGCGGGACCGTCTCCCGAAACCGGTCCCGCCACTCGACACCATCGCCGGAGTAGGCGTAGCAGTACCAGATCTGGTTGACGGCGCGGACGTCACCGCCGTAGACGACCGCGCTCTGGCCGGGGCCGATCTTCCACCAGCCCTCCTTCACCCAGTTGCTGCCGTCGGAGCAGTTCGGCTGGTACCGCTCGACCATCGTCCAGATCTCGCGGTGGTAGTTGTTCTGGAACCGCAGGGACATGGCGCGCCCCCCTATTCCGAGTCCGGCTGCCGGCGGACGGCCGTGCCGCCGTCGGGATGGGCGGGCGCCGGCCCGCGGGCCGGTTGGGATGCGCTCGTACTCTCCTCGCGGCCTGGTTCGGCGGCGGAGCGGCCCGAGGCGAGGGCGCGGTCCAGCGCCTCCGCGTCCGCATCCGTCCTCGGGTCGGCGGCGCTTGCGGTGTCCTGTGACATGGAACCTCCTGTTCCCGTCGGTTCATGGGCGACGGAAGAGGTTCCCGGGAGGGGGAGCCGCGTACCGCGGGGCATCCGGTCGGTACCCCGTACGGGCCCGGGCCGGCCGCCCGTCCGAGGGGACTCGTGCGGCCGCTTGCAGGGGCCCTTGCACGGCGGATTCCCCCGGACGAGCGCCGGCCCGGGGCGGCCGTGCAGGCCCCGACGGGAGGGCTACCCCGCGGTGTTGATCATCGAGGCTGCCGCGTACGTCAGGTAGCGCCACAGCTGGGCCTCGTGCTCCGGCGCCAGGCCCAGCTCGTCCACCGCGACCCGCATGTGGCCCAGCCACGCGTCGTGCGCCGCGGCGTCCACCTGGAACGGGGCGTGCCGCATCCGCAGGCGCGGGTGCCCGCGGTTCTCGCTGTAGGTGTTCGGGCCGCCCCAGTACTGCATGAGGAAGAGTGCGAACCGCTCCTCGGCCGGGCCGAGGTCCTCCTCCGGGTACATCGGGCGCAGCAGCGGGTCCTGCGCCACCCCCTCGTAGAAACGCCGCACCAGACGGCGGAAGGTCTCCTCGCCGCCGACCTGCTCGTAAAAGGTCTGCTCCTGAAGCGTGCCCCGCGGAATCTCATTCACCCGACCATCGTCTCAGACACCCGGACGGAGGACGGAGGTCTTAGGACCACCGTTCGCCCCGGGCGGTCGGGCGCAGGACAGTGGAGCCATGGGCGCACACCACACGGAGCACGTCGAGCGGCGCGACCTGCGGGAGACCGCGCACGCCGCCCAGGTGCGCGAGCTGACCGCCGCCGGGGTGCTGGAGGACCCGGCCTGGCGGAAGGCGTTCGCGGCGGTGCCCCGGCACGAGTTCGTCCCGTGGTTCTTCACCGGCCGGGGCGCCGGGTACGAGCGGCTGTGGGGCGAGGACCCCGACCCGGCCCGGCGCGCGCGCTGGCTGCGCGGGGTCTACTCCGACGCCCCGCTCGCGACCCGGCTGCGCGACGGCGAGCTGGTCTCCTCCAGCAGCCAGCCGTCCCTGATGGCCAAGATGCTCACCGCCCTGGACGTGCACGACGGGCACGACGTGCTGGAGATCGGCGCCGGCACCGGCTACAACGCCGCCCTGCTCTGCCACCGCCTCGGCGACGAGCACGTCACCACCGTCGACCTCGACGAGGAGATCACCGAGTCCGCCCGGGCGCACCTGGCCCGGCTCGGCTACCGGCCCGCCGTGGTCACCGGGGACGGGGCGCGCGGCTGCCCCGCCCGCGCCCCCTTCGACCGGATCCTGGCCACCTGCACCCTGCCGCGGATCCCGCTCGCCTGGCTCGGCCAGTGCCGGCCGGGTGCCCGGATCCTGGCCCCGCTGTCGACCGGCCTGCTCGCGCTCCGGGTGCGCGACGCCGCCTTCGCGGAGGGCCGCTTCCTGCACACCGCGGCGTACTTCGTACCGCTGCGCGGGGCCGCGGGGTCGTCCGCCGACCGGCCCGGGCAGGAGTACGGGCTTCCGTACGAGCTGGTGGAGAACGAGCGGTTCCAGTTCATGCTGCTGCTGACCGCGGGAGCCCTGCACCCGCGGGAGGCCTTGGACCTGTGGCGGAGCGAGGGGCGGCCGGGCCGGGAGCGGTTCGGCGTGACGGTCAGCGCGGAGGGGCAGTGGTCGTGGCTCGACGACCCCCAGGGGCCGTACGTGTGGCCGCTGGGGGAGGAGGAGCAGCGGGGCGGCGGCTGACCGCCGCCCAGGGGCGCGGGCACGCGCCGCGGCGGTCAGCCGCGGCGGATGGTGATCGTGGTCCAGGCGCCCACGTGGACGCGGTCGCCGTCGGCGAGCGGGACCGGCACGTAGGGCTGGATGGGCTCCTCGCCGCCGTTGATGGTGGTGCCGTTGGTGGAGTTCTGGTCGACGACGGCCCAGCTGAAGTCGGACTGCTGGATGAGCACGGCGTGCTGGTGGGAGACGCCCGGGTCCTCCGGCGGCACCGACAGGTCGATGTCCGGGGACTCGCCCGTCGAGGCGCGGCGGCGGCCGATGGTGATCGTCGCGCCGGAGAGCGGCAGGTGCTGCTCGGGGGAGTACGCGGGCAGGTTGAGCCCGGCCGCCTCGGGGCCGCTGCGCTGCATCATCGCCATGAAGTACGAGCGGTCGGGGCCGATCGTCGCCGTCCAGGTGCCGTGTTGCGAGGGGAAGGCCTGGTGCGGCTGCGGCTGCGGCTCCGGTTCCGGCTGGGGCTGCGGCTGCGGTTCGGGCCGGGAGTGCGGCTGGGGTTGGGGCTGCCGGTAGTCCTGCTGCGGGGCGAACTCCTGCGGGGCGGGCGCCTGCCGGTACTCCAGTTCCTGCTGCTCCTGCGCCTGCTCCTGCACCGGCGGCGGCAGCAGCCAGTCGTCGTCGCTCTGCAGCGGCTCGGCCGGGCGGTTCACCCGGGAGGGGCGCGAGCCCTGGTACTCGAAGTGGTCCTGGGAGAAAGGCGCGGATGCCGCCACGGGCGGGGGCGGGGGCGGCGCGGTCCCCGCACCGGTGCCCGTCGCGGTCACGGCCGCGCTCGGCGCCGCGGCACCGCTCCCGTGGCCGTTCGCGGGCGCGCGCACCTCCTGGCCGACCGGGGCGTACGAGGTCGCCGAGCGCGTCAGGAAGTTGTAGCGGCACTCCTCGCAGAACGGGGCCATGGCCTCGCGCGGGGTCCGGCACTGCGGGCAGAGCTCGGCCTGGGCCGTCGGCTCACCGGTGGTGGGAGGGTAGCCGTAGGAGCTCGCGGCGGGCGCGGCCGCGGCGGCACCCATGCGGTGGCCGCAGACCTCGCACCAGTCGTCGGAGGCGGACTGGTGCCCGTTCGGGCAGGTCGGCATGGCGGCTCTTCCCCCTTCGGCCTGCGTCGCCGTCGCGGCAGGTCTGCTCAGGTCTTCTTCACTCGGACGGTCTGGGTCGAACGCGTTTCGAGGGTCATCTCGTCGGCGTCCGCGACCCTGGCCTTCAGCCGCACAGTACCCGCCGCGGCGTCGACGACATCCACCACCTTCGCGAGCAGTTTGGCCGTGTCCGCGTTCCCGGAGGCACTCGCCAGCTGCACGGCACGGCCGAGCTTGGCCGTGGCGCCGTCGACATCGCCCAGTTTGCGCGCTTCCAGGCCCTGTTGGATAGCCTGCGCGAGCTCCGCCTGTCCGGTGTAGTGCGCGACCTGCGGGTTGATGGCGGTGGACGCCGCCAGGTCGGCCGTCCACACCGCCCGGACCAGCCCCTGGCCCAGGGTCGTCGGGGGCTCGCCGGGCGGCCCCGGCAGGACGAGCGTGGCCCGGGCGGCGAGCATCTCCTGCCCCACCGCTGCCGAAGGCACCCGTACGCACACGTGGTAGTCGCGGGACTCGTCGCCCCAGGAGCCCGTCGGGTAGTCCCCGGCGCGGGGGCCGGCCTCGGTGCGGCGGTCGCTGAGGTCCAGGACGGAGGGTGCGACCTGCTTGACGTACCGGACCTCCGCGCCGACCGGGGTCCACAGGCGCAGGGCGACGTCCGCGACCTCCTTGCCCATGGCCTTCTCCATCATGCGCGTGAAGTCCTCGGTGAGGTGCGCCGGATCGGCCACGATGTCGGCGGAGCCGAGCAGGGCGTCCGCGATGCCGGTGACCTCCTTGACCTCCCAGTCGGTGCCCACGCCGCGGGCGTCGCAGGTGAAGCGGCCCGCGCAGGCGTCGAGGGTGGCGCGCAGGACGGCCGGGTCCTCGTGCTCGTTGCGGCCGTCGGTGAGCAGGATGCCGTGCCGGATGGCGGCGGAGGACTGGCGCAGCAGGCCGTCGGCGAGGCGCAGCCAGGTGCCGATGGCGGTGCCGCCGCCCGCGGTGACGCCCTGCAGGGCCTGCTTCGCCTGGGCGCGGGTGGCGGGATCCGCGACGGCGAGGCGGCCCTGGCCCGGGTAGACCTCCCGGGCCACGTGGGTGCCGGCGATGACGGCGAACGAGGTGCCGTCGCGCAGCGTGTCGATGGCGGCGGCGGTGGCTTCGCGGGCGCCGCGCATCTTGTCCGGCGGGTGCTCCATGGAGCCGGAGCAGTCCACCATGATCACGACGGCGGCCGGGCCGCCGGAGGCTGCCGCGCGGGTGGCGGTGGCGCCGCCGGTGGAGGTGACCGTGACGATGGCGTGCACCTCGCTCCCGCCCTCGGGGAGGAACTCGTTCTGGTACACCTCCACGGTGAAGCGCGGGGCGCTCGGCTTGGCGAAGTTCGCCATCGGTGCGACTCCTAGGGCGAGGTAGGGGCATGGCAGGGCAGTGCAGGGCGGTCCCGGTCCGGGGGCGGGGGGCGGGGCCGCACGGACCGGACGGGGTGTCGGGTCAGGCCCGGGGGCGTGCTGCTGCTTCCGTCTCCGCTTCCGCTTCCTTCTCCGGTTCCGCTTCCGTCTGCGGCTGCGCCCGGTCCTGCGCCCGCTCGCCGTCCCCGCCGGGCGGAGCGGCGAACGGCACCACGGCCACCGTCACGTTGTCGTGCCCGCCGCCGTCCAGGGCGTGGCCCACCAGGACCTGCGCGCTGTGCAGGGGCCGGACGGCGGCGTCCGCGGGCAGCACCTGGGCCATCTCGGGCGCGGACTCGGCGTAGTTCCACAGGCCGTCGGTGCAGACGACCACCACGCCCGCGTGGTCCGGCTTGAAGGTGGCGGTGTGCGGCTCCAGGTCGTAGGCATCGGCCCCGAGCCAGCCGGTGATGGCGTGGGCGCGGACGTCGGCGTAGGCCTCGGCCTCGCCCATCAGGCCCGCGGCGACCATCTGGGCCGCCCAGGAGTCGTCCTCGGTCAGTCGGCGCGCGAGCGCCTCGCGGTCGTCCGGGACCCAGTACGCGCGGCTGTCGCCGACCCAGCCGATGGTGAGCAGGCCGCCGCTGACGACGGCGCCGACCAGGGTGCAGGCCGGGGCGTTCTGGGCGCCGGGAACCTCCGGGGCCAGGGCGGTCACGGCGGCCGCGGCGGCCAGGATGGCCTCGTGCATGGCCTCCTGGGGGTGGGTGCCGCGGGGCAGGGCCTCCAGCAGGGACTCGTTGGCGGCGGCCGCGGCGGCGGCGGAGGCCTCGTCGGGGCGGCTGGCGGAGGAGACGCCGTCGCAGACGATCGCCACGGTCGCGGTGGAGCCGTCGGCCAGGGCGGTGGCCGCCACGGCGAAGGAGTCCTCGTTGCGGTGGTGGCGCAGCCCGCGGTCGCTGACGGCGGCGACGCTGCCGAGCTCCTCCTCGAGGTGGTCGCGCTCGCGGGGCTGGGCGTGCCCGCAGTGCTCGCAGTAGCCGTCGGTGTCGACCCGCCCGGCCCGGCAGGCGACGCAGGTCTTGCCCCCGCCGCCCTGCGGGGTGGCGCTCGCCTGCGGGTCGTTGCCGTACGGGGGTTCGTGCCCCTGGACCGGGACGGCACCTCCGTACGGGGCCTCGTGGCCCGGGGCCGCGGCCGTGCCGCCGTACGGGGCTTCGGCCTCGCCCGGGGCGGCGCCGCCGGGCCGGTCGTGCCGCGTCTCGCCGCCGCCGTACGCGGCCTGGGGGGCCGCCTGCGCCGGGGCGGACCAGCCGCCGGCCGCGACCCCGTCCGCCGCCCGTGCGGGGGCGGGCTCGGCCAGCGGATACTCGTCAACGGCCGCTCCCGGGCGGCCGGCCGGAGCCGGCACACCCGCGGCAGCGCCGGTCGCGCCGGCGGCCTCTGCGGCCCGCGCGGCGCCCGGGCGCGGCGGCCCGGGCGCGGCGGCCGCGCGGGCGGATGCCGTGGGGATCGGGAGGGTGGGGTCCTCCTCCTGGAGGGGAGGGGGGAAGGCGCAGACGGGGGAGCCGCAGACGCCGCAGAAGCGGTCACCCTCCTCAAGGGGCTCCGCGCAGCCGGGGCAGCCAGACGGCCGATGCATCGACATCACTCACACCCACGTCCGGGGGCGGAAACGGTTTGCCCGCTCCACCAGTTCGATCCTGTCCTCACCGCGCTGCGCGAGCCGGGCGAGTACGCGGTACGAGCGCTCCAACCCGAAGCGCAGGCCCCGCTCGTCCAGTTGACTGCCGAGCAGCGTGGTCCTGCCGGGGTCACTGCCCCGGCTACCCGACAGTACCCAGTCCAGGGCCGAGCCCAGAACCTCGGTCGACAGCCGCTCGTGCCGCACGGCGTCCAGCCCGAACCGCTCCAGCGCCTCCACCTGCGCGGCAGCCGCCGTCAGGTCGGGCAGCAGGGCCTCCTCGGGAGAGCGGTCGCGCAGACGTGCCCGTACGGCCGCCACCCGTGCGGCGGTGTAGTGGATGGAGGCCTCGGGCACCGACTCCAGCGTGCGCACCGCCGCATCGCGGTCGCCGACGGCGAGCTGGACCCGGGCCAGGCCGAACGCCGCGCTCACGAACCCGGGATCGGTGCTCCACACGAGGCGGTAGTACTCGGCGGCGTTGTCCAACTGCCCCAGCACCTCCGCGCACAGCCCGAGGGCCAGCTTCGGCGCGGGCTCGCCGGGGAAGGCGTCGTAGATCGCGTCGAACGACAGCGCCGCGATCCCGTCGTCCCCGGTGGCCAGCGAGGCGATCCCGCGGGCCCACACCACCCGCCAGTCGTCGGAGTGCTGCGCCTCCAGGTCCGTCAGGACCGCACAGGCCGCGTCCAGTTCGCCCAGCTCCAGCCGGGCCCGCAGCTCCCGCAGCCGCAGCTCGGCCGAGTCGGCGGGAGCCGTGCCGAGCGCGCCCAGCAGGTCGGCGGGCGCGGAGGCGAGCAGGCCCGCCAGGAACCCGGCGTTGGGGTCGCCCGCATCGACCAGCGGCACCGGCAGGGCCAGCGCCATGTCCCGGGTGTCGAGCGGAGCCAGCCGGGTGCGCCGCTCCGCCGGGGCAGCCGCCGCCGCCACCGCCCCCGCCAGCGCCACCGCCCCCGCCCCCGCGGCCGGGCGCGGTGCGGGTACGTGAGGGGCTGCCGGGGCCTGCACAGCCCCCGCCGGACCCGCTGCCGGGCCCAGTGCCACAGGGGCCGCAGCCGCAGCGGCCGCAGCCGCGGCGCCGCAGGACCGGCCGCGCGCTCCGAGCGCGCCGAACCGGCGGAACCGGCCCGGCAGCAGCCCCGCCGCCCCGGTCGCCGGCACCGCGCGCGCCCCCAGGCGGGAGACCTCCGCACCGCCGGTGTCGGCGAACAGCCGGGTGTCGGGGACCCGCACCTCCGGCCCGAAGAGCGTGGAGATCTGCGGCCGCGGCAGGCCGGTCTGCAGCGCCACGACCTCCCGCAGCACGCCCGTCAGCTGGTCGGCCATCTCCTGCGCGGAGGAGAACCGCCGCCCCGGGTCCGGGTCGGTGGCCCGGACCAGCAGCCGGTAGAAGGACTCGTACCGCCGGAACACCTCGATGTGCTCCGGGTCCGGCAGCGAATCCGCGAACACCGTGGTGTAGCCCTGGAAGTCGAAGGTGAGCACGGCCAGGGTCCGCGCCACCGTGTACAGGTCGGAGGCGACCGACGGGCCCAGCTCGGCCACCTCCGGCGCCTGGTAGCCGACCGTGCCGTAGATGGCCGACTCGTCGTCGTCCATCCGGCGCACCGCGCCCATGTCGATCAGCTTCAGCTGGTCCTGCTGCTGGATCGCGTTGTCGACCTTGAAGTCGCAGTACAGCAGGTGCCTGCTGTGCAGGTGCCCGAGCGCCTCCAGCGCCTCGATCCCGTACGCGCAGGCTTGCTCCACCGGCAGCGGGTCGCGGCGGCCGTCCGGGCGCCGCCGCTCGTTGGCGATCTCTTTCAGCGACTTGCCGCCGACGTACTCCATGACGATGTACCCGTCCAGCGAACCGGTCCGCTGGTCCAGGTGCTCCACGAAGTTGTAGATCCGCACGATGTTGGAGTGCTCGATCTCCGCGAGGAAGCGCCGCTCGGAGATCGCCGCGGCCATCGCGTCCTGGTCGCCGGTGTCCAGCAGGCCCTTGAGGACCACCCACCGGTCGGAGACCGCCCGGTCCACCGCCAGGTACACCCAGCCGAGGCCGCCGTGCGCCAGGCAGCCCGCGACCTCGTACTGGCCGTGCACGACCTCGCCGGGCCGCAGCTTGGGCACGAAGGAGTAGGGGTGCCCGCACTTGGTGCAGAACCCTTCCGTCCGGCCCGGCCGGTCCCCGCGCGCCCGCCCCACCGGGGCCCCGCAGTCCGCGCGCGAGCAGAACCGCTTGCGCTCGGGCACCTCCGGGTTCACCAGCACCGCCGCGGACGGATCCGGGCGCGGCACCTCCGGTACGTTGACCAGCCCGGCCCCCAGCCGGCTGCGGCCGGAGCCGCCGGCCGCCGAACCCGAACTGCGCACCGACACCGACCGCGTGGAGGACACGCCCGCCAGCCGGCCCGACACCGAGCGCCGCGAGGAGGAGGAGCGGGAGGAGCGCGAGGACCGGGAGGAGCGCCCCGACGCCGAGGCCGCCGACGACGGCCCCGACCGCCCGGATCCCCGGGAGCCCTGCGAGCCCCGCGGGTCCGTGTGGCGCGCCGGGCTCGTCATCCCCGTCGGCGGCGACACCAGCTCCTGCGCCCCCGCCGAGACGGCCCCGACCGGGGCCAGGCCGCAGGTGTCGCAGTACACCTCGCCGCCGCCCATGTCCTCGTACGCCCCCGGGCAGCCGGGGCGAACGCACGCGCTTCCGACCAGGCTCATGCGTCCTCCTTCCCCGGCCCCGCGGGCCGGTCCTGCTGCGGGGCCAGTGCCTCGGCGGCCGCCTGCTGGTAGCGCAGCACGGCCTGTTCGGCGGCCCGCAGATCGCACGGGGCGCTCCACAGCATCCGGCGGGCCGCGTCGTACCGCTCGACGAGCAGCGGGTCCTCCGCCAGCCCGTGCCGGACCACCTTCGCCCGGTACGCGTCCAGCCGGCCCCGCAGCTCGGCACGGACTGCCAGCGGCGCCGTCACCGCGGTCAACGACTCGCGGGCCCGGCGCAGTTCCTCCTCGGCCCGCACCTCCAGCGCCTCCAGCAGCGGCGACAGCCGGTGCCACCGGGCGTTGCGCCGGTGGTCGGCGGCCAGGGCCAGCTGCTCCTGCAGCGCGGTCGGCGGGCCGCTGACCGCGGGCACCTCGGACGCGGCGATCTTCGCCAGCACCTCGGTGCGCGCCGCCCGCGCCTCGGCCAGCGTGCGGTCGGCCCGCGAGAGCACGTCCCGCAGGCCGATCAGCCGCTGCTCGGCGTCCTGCCGCACCGCCAGCACCGCCTCGATCTCGCGGCGTACGTCCTCCAGCGCCAGCGCGGCCCGGTCGTAGCGGGCGGTGTCCGGACGGCCCCCGCCGGGCGCCGAACTGCCCGAGACGGGCTGCCAGAACGCCAGCGGATCCGCGATCACCTGCGCCCGCAGCTCCGCCAGCTCGGCGGTGACGGCCTCCAGGACGTCCCCGGAGGGGTGCTCGCCGGGGCGGACGCCCACCGAATGCGCCAGGGAGCGGGTGCGGCGCAGCTCGGCGGCGAGCAGGTCGATGCGGGCGGGCAGCGCCGACCACACGGAGTCGGCGGCCACCACCACGTCCAGCGAGCTCGCGTACAGCTCGTTCATCCGGGCCACCAGATCGGCGAGGGAGAGCCGCTCGGCCAGCGCCCCGCCCTCCGCCGCGGCTCCGGCGATCAGCACGCCGGGCCCGCGCAGCCGCTCGGTCAGCTCGGCCAGGTCCTCGCGGGAGGGCCGGCGGCGGCGCTCACGGATCTCCCGGGCGGCCTCCAGCGCCCCGCTGTAGGCCTCGAAGTACCTCCACAGGCGGGTGATGGCGGCGTCGGCGGCACTCCACCGCTGCGCGGTGACCCCGGTCAGCTCCGCGCCCTCCAGCAGCCGGCGGCCGGCGTGGTCCTGCAGCGCGAGCAGCGAGGTCTCGACGGCCTCGTGCTCCGCGCCCAGCCGGGCCAGGGCGCGGTCGACCTCGTCCCGGTCCATCACCGCCGGGCGCGCCTCCCACGACTGCGCCTCGTACGACCGTGCCTCCACCGGCCCCGCCTCCGCTGTCCCGTCCTCCGGATCGGGTTCCCCGACACCGGCCCCCGATTCTGCCCCGCACACCGGCCGTGCCCGCACCACCCGGCTCAGTCCCGGTACTTGGGTGCGGGCGGCCCGGCCACGCCGGGCAGCACGGGCTTGAGGTGGGTGGTGTACGCCTGCATCCAGGGGCTGGCGTCGCCGCCGGCCCGGTAGTTCTCCAGTACCTTGTTGACGCGCCGCACCAGGTCGGTGGCCTCCTTGTTCATGGCGACCCCGTAGAACTCCCTGGTGAACGGGGAGCCGACGAGGCGCACCGACGGGTCCTGCGCGGCCTGCCCGGCCGCGAGCGCGTTGTCGGTGATGATGCCGTCGACCTCGCCCAGCTGGAGCCGCACCAGGCAGTCCAGCTGGTTGGGGACGCTGACCGCGACCGCCCCGTACGACTGGGCCTTCAGGGCCGTCTCGGCCGTGGAGCCCGCCGCGGTGCAGATCCGGCGGCCCTTCAGCGAGGCGTCGTACCCGGTGATCGGGGAGCCCTTGGGGGCGAGGACCTGCTGTCCGGCCTCGAAGTACGCCGTGGAGAAGGCGACGTCCTCCAGGCGCTTGCAGTTGATCGTCATGGTGCGCACGACGACGTCGACGCGGCCGTCCTGGAGGGCGGGGACGCGCTGGCTGGTCGGGATGGCGCGGTAGATGACCGCGTTCTCGTCGCCCAGGATGTCCTTGGCGATGGCCTTGACCAGGGCGATGTCGAAACCGTCGAGGCGGCCGTCGACCGGGTTGCGGTACCCCCACTTGAAGCTGTTCTGGTCCACGCCCGCGACGAGCTTGCCCGCCTTGCGGATCCGCTCGATCGTCGGGCCGTCCACCGCGGAGGGGCGCAGGCTCGCCTCAGGGTCCTGGCAGGTGTCGGTGAGGGTCCACGGCGTCTGCGGGGCCACCGCCACCGCCCCGGGCTCGTGGACCACGGCCGGCCGCCCGGCCTCCGGGGCGGCCTGGGCCAGCGGCAGCAGGACCGCCGCCGCCGTCACCGCGCAGGCGGCGGCCATCGCGCTGACCCCGCCCCAGCCGCGCAGCCGCCCCGCGATCCGGCGCAGCCCCGACGGGCGGGCCTCCTCGCCGGCCCCGCCGTCCCCGGCGCCGCGGTGTCCGTCCTCGCGCCCCACGCGTATCCGCATCGCTGTCACCTGTACTCCGAAAGCCGGCGCCCGATGCCGAGCAGCGCCGCCGCGGCGCCGACGACCGCCAGGGCCGCCGAACCCGTCTCCAAGCCACCCAGCGCGCCCAGCCCGTCCCGGGCCGCACCGGTGAACTCCTTCTGCTCGTGGGCCAGCGCCTGCTCCAGCGAGGCGTCCACGGTGTCGAACGAGGCCCCGCTGCTGTCCTTGTGGTCCTTGTCCCCGACGACCTGGTGCAGCGCGTCCTGGTAGTCGCCCTTCAGGTCCGTCTCGCGGGCGGCCGCATGGCGCTGCTTCCACTGCCGTACGCCGTCCGCCGCGCGGGCGACCGGCTCGCGCCCGCTGTCGTCGTCGGCGAGCCGCAGCGCCTTCGCCAGGCCCGCGTCCAGGTCCTTCATGTCGGCCGCGAAGTCCACGTCGTACTTGTCCGACTTCTTGTCCGCGGCGAGGACGGCGCCCCTGGCGATCAGCGTCAGGTTCTCGTTGGCCCGCGCCTGGAGCGAGGCGATCCGGGCGTCGTTGAGCACCTTCAGCGACTCCTGCCCGCCGGCGCGCGCCTCGGCCAGGTCCGACCGCGCGACCGCGTGCCCCACGGCCAGCCACAGCAGGACCACCGTCGCGGCCGCCGTCGCCGCGAGCAGGCCGTGGTTGAGGACCCGGTTCGTGCGGTGGTAGTTGCGCCGCTGTGCCCAGGCCAGCGCGGCCAGGGCGAGCAGCCCGGCGCCGAGCGAGGCCAGCGGCAGGGAGCGGGCGTCGTCGTAGTCCGTGTAGAGCCGGCTCGTCTCCGCCTCGTAGAGCCGCTGCGCCGCGGGCAGCAGCTGGGTGCTCATCTGCTCGTTGGCGTACCGCAGGTAGGCGCCGCCGAGCGGCAGGCCCTGCCTGTTCGTGGCCCGCGCCTGCTCGATGAGGCCGGTGTAGCGGGGCAGCTGCTCGCCCAGCAGGGCGATCTGCTTGCGGGACTCCTCGTCGGCGCGGGTGTTGGCGGCCGCGTTCACCAGGAGCCGCGAGGCGTTGGCGATGTCCTTCTCGTACCGCTGGCGGACCTCGCGCGGCTCGTCCCCGCCGGCGAGGAAACCGCTGGAGGAGGCCGTGTCGGCGTCGGCCAGCGAACGGTAGATGCTCGCCGCGTCCGCGCTCAGCGGCTGGCTGCGGCCCACCACGTCCTCCGCGGCGCCGACCCGGTCCGCGATCTGCCACACCGTCACCGCGCCGAACAGCAGCACCAGGGCGGCCAGGACCGCGCCGATGATGCGCAGCCGGCCCGGCTCGGTGGTGGCCGCCGCGCGCAGCCGCTCCACGCCCTCGGCCCAGGCCGTGGCGGGCCGCGGCGGGCCCGGCAGCGACCCCGCCGGGGCCGCCGGCGGCCCGGCGACCCCGCCGGGCGCGGGCGCGCGTGATGTGACGGCCACCGTGACCTCCCCCTAGCACCTGACGTCCCCCGGCCGTGGCCGGGAGCTACCCCCATCGCAGCAGTATGGCCGGAGCGGCGGCCGACCACAGCACCCGGTGCCGGATCCGGAAGATCCACCGCCCCGCGGCAGCCCGCCACCCCTTCACCGTCAATACGCCCCCGCGCCCCGCCGCGGTTCCCGACGCGCGGCCGCCCCGGGCAGGTTCACCCGAACCGGTCACACAGCCTCGCCTGCGCATCCGACGGTGCTCCCAGCGCGTCCAGCCCCAGCAGCGCCGCGCCCAGCACCGGCGGCGCCGACACCACCGACACCCGGGCCAGGGGTGCCCGCTGGGCGAGCCCCGCCGCGATCCGCGCGTCCAGCCGGGCGTGCCCGGCCGTGAGCACCCCGCCGCCCAGCAGCACCGGGGCCTCCTCGTCCAGCAGCTCCAGCCGGGCCAGCGCCACCGACGCCAGCGCCACCACCTCGTCCGCCTGCCGCTCCACGAGGGCCGCGGCGACCGGATCGCCCTCCGCGGCCACCGCGAACAGCACCGGGACCAGCTCGTGCGTCCGCGCCGCCGCGATGTGCCCCAGGTGCAGCGCCTCGATCAGCGCCGCCATGGAGCCGAGCCCGAAGTGCCCCGGCAGCGCCGCCGCCAGCCCGGTGGGCCCGCCGCGGCCGTCCTCGGCCCGGGCGGCCCACCACAGGGCCTGCGCCGCGAGGTGGCCGCCGCCGCCCCAGTCGCCGGAGATCGTCCCGACCGAGGGGAAGCGGGCCGTGCGCCCGTCGGGCAGCATGCCCACGCAGTTGATCCCCGCCCCGCACACCACCGCGACCCCCCGCGGCCCCCTCCCCCCGGGTCGCCCTTGAACCTCCTGCGCCCGCTCCGCCGCCGCCAGCCCGGCCCGCAGGATCGCGAAGGTGTCGTTGCGGACCAGGGTGGCCGCACCCCAGCCGCGCGCGCCCAGCGCCTCGGCGAGCCGCTGTTCCTCCACCGGGAAGTCGGCATTGGCCAGGCAGGCCACCACCTGGTCGGCGTACGGGTCCCCGGGGGCGCAGGGCGCCAGCCCGGCCGCCGCCGCGGCCTCCTCCACCGCCTGCGCCAGGACGTCCACGGCCGCCCCGATGCCGGTGCGGTGCGGCTGGAAGCCGCCGGAGCGCCCGGTGCCGAGCACCGAGCCGTCCGCCGAGATCAGCGCGGCGTCCGTCTTGCTGTTGCCCGCGTCGACGGCGAGCACGGCGGGCCGGGTCGGCCGGGCCTGCCGGGCCGGGCGCACGGGCGCGCTCACGCCCATGGCAGGTACTCCTTGTTGTGCGCCAGGAGCCGGTCCGTCAGCCCCTCGGCCGCGTCGATCTGGCCGACCAGCGGGTGCGCCAGCAGGGCCCGGAAGACCCGCTCGCGCCCCCCGCGCAGGGCGGCGTCCAGCGCGAGGTCCTCGTACGCCGCCACGTGCCCGATCAGCCCCGCGTACAGCGGCGCCGGGCGCGGCACGGCCAGCGGCACGGGCCCGGCCCGGTCGACCCGGGCCTGCACCTCGACCACCGCGTCGTCCGGGAGGAACGGCAGGGTCCCGTTGTTCAGCGTGTTGACCACCTGCACGGACGGCCCGCCGCGCCCGCCCGCGTCCGCGCCCGTCCCCGCGCCCCCGGAGCCGCTCCCCAGCAGCGCCGCGGCCAGGTCCACGGCCGCCTCCGAGTAGAAGGCCCCGCCCCGCTTCGCCAGCAGCTGCGGCTTCTCGTCCAGCGCCGGGTCCTCGTACAGGGCGAGCAGCTCCTGCTCCATGGCGGCCACCTCGGCGGCCCGGGACGGCTTCTCGCCAAGCTCCCGCACCACCTCGTCGTGGGCGTAGAAGTACCTCAGGTAGTACGAGGGCACCACCCCCAGCCGGTCCAGCACCGCCCGCGGCAGCCGCAGCTCCGCGGCGACGGCGTCCGCGTGCTCGGCGAGCAGCCGCGGCAGCAGGTCCTCGCCGCCCGGCCCGCCCCGGCGCACGCCCAGCTCCCAGGTGAGGTGGTTCAGGCCCACGTGGTCCAGGTGGAGTTCGCCCGGCGCGCAGCCGAGCAGCCGGGCGAACTTCCGCTGGAGCCCGATGGCGACGTTGCACAGGCCGACGGCCTTGTGCCCGGCCCGCAGCAGGGCCCGGGTGACGATCCCGACGGGGTTGGTGAAGTCGATGATCCAGGCGTCCGGGTTGGTGCGCCGGACCCGTTCGGCGATGTCCAGTACGACCGGGACCGTGCGCAGCGCCTTGGCCAGCCCGCCGGCGCCGGTGGTCTCCTGCCCGATGCAGCCGCACTCCAGCGGCCAGGTCTCGTCGCGCAGCCGGGCGGCCTGCCCGCCGACGCGCAGCTGGAGCAGGACGGCGTCGGCGCCGGCCACGCCCGCGTCGACGTCGGCGGTGGTGGTGACGCGGGCCGGGTGGCCCTGCCGGGCGAGGATGCGCCGGGCCAGCGCGCCGATGGTCTCCAGGCGCTCGGCGGCGGGGTCGATCAGCACCAGTTCGCCGACCGGGAGGCTGTCGCTGAGCCGGGCGAAGCCGTCGATCAGTTCGGGGGTGTAGGTGGAACCGCCCCCCACCACGGCGAGTTTCATGGTCACGGGTCGCTAGCCTTTCACTCCGGTCAGGGTGACGCCTTCGACGAAGGCCTTCTGGGCGAGGAAGAACAGGACGATCACGGGGGCCATGACGAGCACGGTGGCCGCCGTGGTGAGGTTCCAGTTGGTGTGGTGCGCCCCCTTGAAGGACTCCAGTCCGTAACTGAGCGTCCAGGCGGCGGGGTTGTCCGAGGCGTAGATCTGCGGGCCGAAGTAGTCGTTCCAGGCGGCGAAGAACTGGAACAGGGCGACGGCCGCGATCCCCGGCCGCGCCATGGGCACCACGACCCGCAGCAGGGTCCGCAGCTCCCCGCAGCCGTCGACCCGGGCCGCGTCGAGGTACGCCCGGGGGATGGTCAGCAGGAACTGGCGCAGCAGGAACACGGAGAAGGCGTCGCCGAAGGCCATCGGCACGATCAGCGGCCACAGGGTGCCGGACAGGTCGAGCTGCCTGGCCCAGAACAGGTACATCGGGACCACGACGACCTGCGGCGGCAGCATCATCATGGCGATGACCAGCAGCAGCGCCGGCCGCCGCCCGCGGAAGCGGAAGACGGCGAGGGCGTACGCGACGGGCACCGAGGAGACGACGGTCAGCAGCGTGCCCAGGCCCGCGTAGAGCAGGGTGTTGCGCCACCACGTCAGGAACCCGGGGGTGTGCCACACCTTCGCGTAGTTGCCCCATTCCCACGTACGGGGGACCAGGTCGCGGGTCAGCGCCTGCTGGTCGCCCATCAGGGAGGTCAGCAGGAGGAAGACGAAGGGCAGGACGAAGAAGAGGGCCGCGGCGACGGCGAGGGAGTGGACGGCGATCCACCGCAGCACGGCGGTGCGGGCCGTCACGGCTCGGTCCATCAGTGCCCACCCGCCCCGAGCAGCCCGCTGCCGCGGCGCATCAGCAGGGCGGTGAAGGCCATGGACAGGGCGAACAGCACGAGCGCGACGACGCAGGCGGCCCCGTAGTCGAAGCGCTGGAAGCCGAGGTTGTAGACGACCTGCGGCAGGGTCAGCGTCGACCGGTCCGGATAGCCCGGCTCGAACTGCTGTCCCGAGCCGCCGATGACCCCGGCCGCGACCTTTCCGGCCACCAGCGGCTGCGTGTAGTACTGCATGGCCTGGATGATCCCGGTGACGACCGCGAACAGCACGATCGGCGCGATGTTCGGCAGGGTGATGTGCCGGAACCGCTGCCAGGGCCCGGCGCCGTCCAGCTCGGCGGCCTCGTACTGCTCCTTCGGCACGTCGAGCAGCGCGGCCGTGAAGACGACCATCAGGTCGCCCACCCCCCACAGGGCGAGCAGGGTGAGTGCGGGCTTGGACCAGTCGGGGTCGGTGAACCAGCCGGGCGCGGGCAGCCCCGCACCCTCCAGCAGGTCGTTGACCGGGCCGGTGCCGGGGTTGAGGAGGAAGACGAAGGCCAGGGTCGCGGCCACCGGCGGCGCCAGGTAGGGCAGGTAGAAGAGGGTGCGCAGCAGACCGGCGCCCCTCTTGATCCGGGTGGCGAGCAGGCCGATGCCGAGGCCGAAGACGACCCGGCAGGCCACCGTCACCCCGACCAGCCACAGGGTGTTGCGCAGGGCCGGCCAGAACAGCGGGTAGTCCGTGAACACGTACGTCCAGTTGTCCGCGCCGTTGAACGCCGGCGGTCGGAAGCCGTCGTAGCGGGTGAAGGCGAAGTACACGGTGGACAGGAGCGGGTAGGCGAAGAACACGCCGAACCCGATCAGCCAGGGCGACAGGAAGGCGCCGGTCCGCAGCGCGGCCCGGCGGCGCCTGGCCCGCAGGGCGCGGGAGGGCGGGTACGGCGGGTGCGGGTGCGGGTGCGGGTGCGGCGGCGCGTGCGGGTCCGGGGGCGGAGGCAGGGCCATCGGGGTCACTTCGCCTTCGCGATGTCCGTGTCGATCTGCCGGGCGGTCCTGGCCAGGCCGGCCGGGACGTCCGCCACCGCGCCCTTCTCGACCCCGTACGCGAACTCCTCGAAGGTCAGCTGGTAGGTGCCGCCGTCGGCCTGGGCCGGAGTGGTGTTCGACTTCGGGTGCCGGGCGATGTCGATGAACGTCCTGAACTCCGGGGTCACCTCCAGCTTCGGGGACTCCAGCGAGGCCAGCGTGGAGGGCACGTTGTGGATGGCGTTGGCGAACGCCACGACCGCCTCCGTGTCGGTGGTCAGGTACTTCACGAGCTCCCAGGCCGCGTTCTGCTTCCGGCTGCCCGAGGCGATGCCCACGACCGTGCCCGAGAGGTAGCCCTTGCCGTAGTCGGCGGCCTGCTCGTCGGGGACCGGGAGGGGCGCGGTACCGATCTCGAACGGGACGCCGGCCTCCTTCGCCATCGCGGCCCGCCACTCGCCGTCGACCTGCATGGCCACCTTGCCCCGGTGGAAGGGGTGCTCGGCGCTCCACTCGTCGCCGAAGGTGCTGCGGTACTTCTCCAGCCGCTCGTAGCCGCCGAGCGCCGCGACCAGCTCCTTCTGCGCGGTCAGCATCCTGGCGAAGGCCGGGTCCTTCGCCAGGTTGGAGCTGCCGTCCGGGCCGAAGTACGTCGGGCTCCACTGGGCGGCCAGGCGCATGGGCTTGGTCTCGTAGCCGTGGTAGGTGGGCATGATGCCGAGCTGCGCGTAGGAGTCCCCGTCGGCCCGGGTCAGCTTCTGCGCGACCTCGACGAAGCGGCTCCAGGTCCTCGGCGGTTCCGTGATGCCGGCCGCCTTGAAGGCGTCCTTGTTGTAGACGAGGCCGTACGCGTCGCTCAGCAGCGGCAGCGTGCACTGGTTGCCCCTGAACTGCGTGTACTCCAGCAGCGTCGCGGGGAAGACCTTGGCCTTGTCGACGCCGGACTTCTGCAGGAAGGGGTTCAGGTCGGCGAAGGCGCCCGAGTTGCAAAACTTCCCGACGCTGTCGGTGGTGAAGGAGGAGACCACGTCGGGGGCCTTGTCGCCGCCTGCGCGCAGCGCCTGGTTGATCTTGTCGTCGGTCATGTTGCCGGTGGCCCTGACCTTGATGTTCGGATGGGCCCGCTCGAAGCGGGCGATGCCCTCCTCGATCGCCTTGGTCTCGCCGGGCGCGGACCAGCCGTGCCAGAAGGTGAGCGTGACCTCCTTGGACGGGTCGTCGTCGGCGGCGGTGCGGCTCTGGCCCGTGCAGGCGGTGGCGAGCACGGACAGCGCGGACAGGGCGGCCAGGGCGGAGGCGGCGGCAGCGGCGCGGGGACGGCGGTGCGGGCGGTGCTTCGGCATGGCGGGACTCGCTCTCTGCGGGGGCGCGTGCGCGGCGGAACGGGGGAGCGGGTGGTACCGGTGTGCGGGCGGTACGGGGTGGGCCCCGGAGCCGGTTCCGGGGCGCCGCCCCGGCCCCCCGCGCCTCAATCGCCCGGGGGGGCTGGAAGGGCCGGCGGGCCCGGAGCCCCCGGCGAGCCGGAAGCTGCCGACCGGAAGCGACCGGGCACCGAGGCGCGGGCCGAACCCGCGGCAGGGGCTGCCGACCCCGGCCCGCGGCGGCCCCGTCGAGCCCGCGGCCCGGCCGGCGGCTATCGGAGGCCGGCCTCGGGCCGGGGCTGTCGGAGGCCAGGCCCAGGCGAGGGCGGGGGTGCGGGGAGTCGACGTGGCGAAGAGGCCGTCCCGGGTGGTGGTGAGGGGGGCGCTTTCCGGGGCCCCGCGCAGCACGGGCCGTTCGCGTAGCGTCCCGGACACCGGGCGCGGGCGGGACGGGGCCGGGTGGGGCTGGCTCGGGTTCGACCAGCCCGCGCCGGACGTTCCCGCAGGCGTCGGTCGCCGCGGCGGAGAGGGCCAGGGGCTCCGGCGGCGGCGGGTACGGACACCGGCGAGGCGGGGCCGGGCGCCGGCGCGGTGGCGTGGCCGCGCCCGCGCAGCAGCCGCAGGGCCGCCCCCTCCGGCCGGGCGGCGGCCCGCCGGAGCAGCGCCGCGGCCCGGTCGACCTGCTCCTCCCCGGCCGAGCGGGGAGGAGCAGTCGCGGGCGGCGCCGGGCCCGGTGCCGCGGCCGGGCCGCGGGAGGCCGCCGCGGCCCGGGGCGTCGGCGTGCGCAGCGGCACCGGCGGCTCCATGCCCGCGCCCGGCCCCCTCTCCCGCACCCCGCTCGCCGGCACGTCCGGTGCGGGGCGGTCGGCGAGGGCGCGCGGGCGACCGGGTGTCCCCGGGGTGGTACCGGCGGCCATGCGGGCACTCCGTCCTCTCGGCGACGCGTGCGGGGCACAAGCAAACTATTAGGTAAGTTTCCTTTCAGTTATCGGGCGCTGTCAATGGCGCTGCCCCCGCAGGAAAGAACCTGCGGGGGCAGCGGGGCAGAAAGAGAAAACCGGCCTACTTGGTGATACGGGGCGAGGCGGGCTGCGGTATCGGGGCCACGGCCTGCGACTGCGGGGAGGACGGGTTCGCCAGGGCCGACGGCGCGGCCACGCCGGCCGCCGCATCGGCCGGGGCCTCCTCCTCATCGGCGGCCGCGGCCGGCCCGCCGATGATCCCGATCCCGGCCTCGTCGAAGGCCTCCTTCAGCCGCCAGCGCAGCTCCCGCTCCACCGCGAACTGCTGGCCCGGCATCGTCTTGGCCGACACCTTCACCGTCATCGAGGCCAGCAGCACCTCCTCCAGGCCCAGCACCTCCACCGGGCCCCACAGGCGCTCGGCCCACGGGGTCTCCTTGGCCATGCCGTCGGCGACGTCCTTGACCACCTCGCGGATCCGGTCGAGGCTCTCGGACGGCTTGACCTGGACGTCCACGCCCGCCGTCGCCCAGCCCTGGCTGAGGTTGCCGATCCGCTTGATCTCGCCGTTGCGGACGTACCAGATCTCACCGTTGTCGCCGCGCAGCTTCGTGACGCGCAGGCCGACCTCGACGACCTCGCCCGAGGCCACCCCGGCGTCGATCTTGTCCCCGACGCCGTACTGGTCCTCGAGGATCATGAACACGCCGGACAGGAAGTCCGTCACCAGGTTCCGCGCACCGAAACCGATCGCCACACCGGCCACACCGGCACTCGCCAGGAGCGGGCCGAGGTTGATGTCCAGGGCCCCGAGCACCATCAGGCTCGCCGTGCCGAGGATCAGGAACGAGGCCACCGAGCGCAGCACCGAGCCGATCGCCTCCGAGCGCTGCCGGCGCCGCTCGGCGTTGACGAGCAGCCCGCCCAGCGCCGTGCCCTCGACCGCCTCGGCGCCGCGGTTCATCCGTCCTATCAGCTTGGTCAGCGACTTGCGCACCACCGAGCGGAGCGCGGCCGCGATCACCACGATCAGCAGGATCCGCAGGCCCAGGTACAGCCATCCGGCCCAGTTCTCCTCGATGAAACTGGCGGCGTTCGTGACGCTCTCGTGAGCCTCCTTCACCGACGCGGTGGGGTCCGGGGCGTCGGCGGCCAGGGGCAGCAGGACGGCGGGCGGCCAGGACACGGCGGGTACCTCCAGGTGTAGCGGTCTGCTCGCGGACGGAAGTGCGGGGCAGACCAACCACACTAACGGGGCATTCGTGTGACCCCGTTGTCGTGTTCGAGGGAGAGACCAGGCTCACCTGGGGATGAAGGGAGTGTGGTTGAAAACACCTCCGACCCGTTACGGGCGCGTGGTGGCGCTTCGACCAGCCGTAAGGAGAGACTGAGAGCAGATCGTCCCGGCGCGAGCCACGCGCCGCCGGCGTACAAGGAGGCAGTCCGTGCCGCACGTCCTGGTCCTCAACGCGTCGTACGAGCCTCTCGGCGTCGTACCGCTCCGCCGCGCGCTCGTCCTCGTCCTGGAGAACAAAGCGGTCTCCCTGGAGGAATCCGGCGCCTTTCTGCACAGCGCGACACGGGTCGTCCCCGCGCCCAGCGTGGTACGGCTCAAGCGCTTCGTGCGGGTCCCCTACCGGGGGCCCGTTCCGCTCACCCGCCGCGCGCTGTTCGCCCGCGACGGCGGCCGCTGCATGTACTGCGGCGGCGTCGCCACGAGCGTCGACCACGTGATCCCGCGCAGCCGGGGTGGGCAGCACGTGTGGGACAACGTGGTCGCGGCGTGCCGCCGGTGCAACCACGTCAAGGCCGACCGGCACCTGGTCGATCTGGGCTGGCGCCTGCGCCACCAGCCGGCTCCGCCGTCCGGGCTGGCCTGGCGGATCATCGGCACGGGGCACCGGGACCCCCGGTGGATGCCGTACCTCGAACCCTACGGCGCCCAGGACGCCCTCGCCCGCACCGCCGCCTCCTGACGCTCCGCGTCCACGGGCCACGCCGCCTCAATCGCCGGCGGGGCTGGCAGTGGCCTCCGGGCCTGGGTCGGCCTGGGGGCGCCGACCCCGCTTCGCCTCGACCGCTGGCGGGGCTGGCTTCGCCGGGTGGGGGTGGTTGAGCCCGGATGCGCGCGTGGGCTGGGTGCTGGCTTCGCCTGGGGCCGCGCGGGGCCGGTCGGCTGGGCGGGTGGGGTGTGGACACTGCGGTGGTGAGTCGAGGATGAGCGGTCACCGCCGGGGGCGTACCGGATGCGGCCAGGATCCGCGAGCCGAGACGAACCTCCGGAGTGGCCGCGCCCCACCCACCGAACCGACCCCGCCCCAGGGCACCACCCCCAGCCCCGCCGGCGCTTGAGGCGCCGTGGAGCCGCAGCCGACCGGGCGGACCCCGGCCCGGGGGCCGCCGCCAGCCCCGCCGGCGCTTGAGGCGCCCCGAAGCCGCAGCCGGACGGCGGCACCCCCGAGCCTGGGGACACCGCCCAGCCCCGCCGGCGCTTGAGGCGACGCGGAGCCGCGGCCGGCTGGACGGGCCCCGGCCGGGGGGGCACCCGCCCAGCCCCGCCGGCGATTGAGGCGACGGCCCCCGCCCCAGGGGCCGTCGGGGCGGCACGGTCAGGGGGTCACCGCGTAGGCCTCCGCCGAGAAGAGGCTGCAGCCGTACCGCGTAGCCCGCCGCTCGCAGGTGATGCGGACGTACCGGGCCGGCTCCGCCGCGTCCAGGCGGACGGACTCCTGGCCGCCCCGGCTGCCCGTCACCGTGGCCGCGCGACGCCACGTCACGCCGTCCGCGGACGTCTCCACCCGGTACGCCGACGGGTACGCCTCCTGCCAGTGCAGCACCAGCAGCCCGACCCGGGCCGGAGCGGCCAGCTCCGCCTGCCACCAGGCGCCGTCCACCGGCGGGGACGACCACCGGGTCGTGGCCGAGCCGTCGATGGCCGCCGAGGCGGGGAAGGACCGCGTCTCGTCCCCGGAGGACGAGGCCCGCGCCGAGCGGAACAGGTCCGGCCCGCCCGTCTTCGGCACGGCCCGCACCGTCAGCGTCCGCGTCTGCCCGGCGAACGCCACCGGTACGCGATAGCTGCCGGCCGCCGTGCCCGCGGGCACCCTCACCGACACCGGCACCGTCACCCGCGTCCCCCGCGGCGCCCGCACCTCGCCCGGCAGCCGCACCTCCACCCCGGCCGGCGCGGCCGCGGCCAGCGGCCCCCGGACCTCGCCGGGCCGCAGCGCGGACAGCTCCGCCGAGACCGTGCGCGCGGGCCCGCCGATCTCCACGTCCACCGCATCCGGCAGCTCGAAGGACGCCTCCGGCCCGTCCGCCGGCCAGGCCACCACCTGGTGGACGACCGGCGCCTCCCCGGCCCAGGACAGCCGGACCGCGTCCGCGCCGAGCCCGCCGACGTCGACCTGGGTCCAGCCGGACGGGGCCGCGTCGGCCACCTTCCGCCAGCCCTCGCCCGGCACCCGGGCCTCCACCGCCGCGCCCCGCACCCCCGCCGGCAGCGGGTCCGTCATCACGGTCACCGCCGACAGCGGGCGCACCCCGTCCAGCTTCACCGTCCAGGCGCCCGGCTCGTGGGAGACGGTGCCCGCCGCCCGGGCGGCGCCCGTCCACGCGTCCGCCTCGGCGACGGCCCTCGCGAGGAAGGGGTCCAGGACGGACGCGTCCACCCGGGCCGAGCCGCCCGGCGCCGAGTCGCCCGGAGCCGCGAGCCTGCGGCGCGCCTCGGCCAGCGCCCGGGCGCTGCGCCAGGCCGCCGCCCCGTCCCCGCGGGTCTGGGCGCGCAGCAGGTCCACCGCCAGCTCCCCGGCCGTCCCGTACGCCGAGAGCCGCGCCAGCCACGGCCCGGCCTCGTCGGAGACCCCGGACAGGCCGGCCAGCCGCTCGGGCGCCTCCCGCATGGCCGTGAAGGCGGCCCGCAGCCGCTCCCCGGCGGCGGCGTCCCCCGCGGCCCGCCCGCGCCAGAACTCCTCCATCAGCGGCCGCAGGTACCCGGACTCCTGCTGGGCCAGGCCGGAGGAGGCGGTGTTCCCGGCCAGCGCGGCCAGGGACCGCCGGGTGGCCTGGTCCGGCCCGGCCAGCTCGGCGACGGCGGCGGCCCACGAGTCGCCGGCCCGGTAGCCGCCCGGGTTCCAGGCGAAGTCGGCCGCGGTGAACAGCGGGATGCGCGACAGCTCGGCCTGCGGCATCGCGTTGGCCAGCAGGGCCGCCGAGCCGCCGGCGACCGCCGGCTCCCGGCCGGTGTACGGGCCGAGGAAGATCCGACCCGGGTCCCAGTCGTTGACCGGGTAGTTGTCCATGGTGACGAGCCGGTGCTCGCCGAAGGCGCCCCGCGCCCCGGCGAGTTCCCTCCCGGTGATGGTGCGGGGCACGACGCCCACGCCGGTCCAGGCGACCTCCACCCGCCGGTCCAGCCGCTCGGCCAGCGCCGTGCGGTACGTGGTCGCGCCGTTCTGGTGGTACTCGGTCGGCAGCAGCGACAGCGGTGCCGCGCCCGGATGCCGCTCGGCGAGGTGGGCGGCCAGTTCGCCCGCGACCTCGGCGTGCGCCTTCGCGGCGGCCGCGGGGCCCTTGCCGTACCGCACGCGGTCCGCCCGGCACCCCCACTCGCTGTAGCTCACGTCCTGGAACTGCACCTGGAAGGCGCGGAAGCCGAGGTCCCACATCGCGTCGAGCTTGCGCGCGAGCGCCGCCCGGTCGGCCGCCGAGGCCAGGCACATCGACTGGCCGGGCGCCACGGCCCAGGCGAGCACGACCCGGTTGGCGCGGGCCCGTTCGGCCAGCGCCCGGAACTCCTCCTGCTGCTCCTGGGGGTACTCCGCCCGCCATTCGGTGGTGCGGTACGGGTCGTTGCCGGGGGCGAGCAGCAGCCGGTTCTGCTTGGTGCGGCCCATGAAGTCCAGCTGCGCGAGCCGCTGCTCCTGGGTCCAGGGCTGCCCGTAGAACCCCTCGGTGATCCCGCGCACCGGGGCGGCCGGCCAGTCCCGCACGAGCACCCCGGGCACCTTGCCCGCGCCCGCGGCCAGCAGCTGGCGCAGTGTCTGCGCGCCGTGGAACAGCCCGTCCTCGCCGGTGCCGGACAGCGCGACCGTGTCCCGCCCGGCGGCCTTGCCGACGGCCAGCCGGTAGCCGCCGTTCGGCAGGTCCCCGGCCGGGGCGGCGCCCAGCGCGCGCAGCGCCTCCTCGGCTCCGGGGCCCTGGAGTCGTACGACGGTGCCGTGCTCGGGCAGCGGCGCACCGGGCGCGGGCTCGTGCAGGGTCCGTACGCCGGCGGCGCGCAGGGCGGTGCGGACCAGCCCGACCGCGTACGGGTCGGCGTCCGGGGCGGCGACGAGCACGGCCTGCCCGCCCAGCGGGACCTCGCGCGCCGCGTCGGCGGCCATGGACTGCGGGCGCGGCCACACGGCGGGGCCCTCGGCGGCGGTCCGCGGCGCGAGCGCCCCGGGGTCGAGCAGCGGAGCCGCCGCGGCGCCGGAGGCCCCCGCGGCAGCAGGGGACCCGGAGGCGGGCCCGCCGGCCGGATCCGGCGCGGTCGGGGAGGTGAGGGCCCCGGGAGGACCGGTGACCACCGACGACCCGCTCAGCAGCGTCCCGATCACGGCAGCGGCCGCAGCCGTGGCCAACTTCCTGCCCCTGAGCTGCACCAAGCCTCCTCGTGCCGAGGTGTCACCCGCTCGTACGAATGAGCCCGAGCCCACCACCCGTGCGGCCGGAGTGTCAATGCGGGCGGGTGTTCTGACCCGGAACCGCCAGGAATGCCGGGCGGTGCGCTGGGTATGGCTGCGATGTCGACCGGCGGTGTTCCATGGGCACTGGCCCACCTGACCCACCCTCAAACCCCGTACCGACGAAGGAGCCAATCCCCCGTGGAAGCCGACGCCGCAGTGGACACCGCAGTGACCGACCGCACCCCGCTCCTCGCCCACCTGCCCGCCCAGGCCGGGCCCGGGGAAGGGCCGCTGACCAGCGAGCCCCCGCTCGCCGGGTCGGCCCATGCGCCGCTGACCAGCGAGCCGCCGCTCGCCGACGGGCTTCCGCTGACGAGCGAGCCCACCCCCTCCGCCGCGGCGGCCGCCGCAGGCGACCAGACCCAGGGACACTAGGGACACACATGGACGAACTGGCCCGGCTCGCGGCCCTGCACGGCGTCGCCACCACCTACGAGCCCGCCGAGGGCGTCAGCGTCCCGGTCCCGCGGGCGACGGTCGCCGCGGTGCTCGGGCAGCTGGGGGTGTGCACCGACACCCCCGAGGACGTGCGGGCCGAGCTGGCCCGGGCGGAAGCGGCCGTCGCGGAGCGCCTACTGCCGCCGGTCCTGGTCCACTGGGCCGCCTCGGCGCCCCCCGCCGCACTGGCCGCGCTGCCGCCGGGCACCCGCCTGCGGCTGGAGCCGGACGAGATGACGGACTCCGACCCGTCGGCGCCCTGCAATCCGGCGGATCCGGCCGCGGCCGGTCCGGCGGACGAGGCCGCCCCGGCAGCCTGCGCCGACTGGGACCCGCGCACCGTCCCGCCGCTCGGCGTCCACACGCTGCATGCCCGCACCCCCGACGGCCGCGCCGGCACCGCCACGCTGATCGTGGCCCCCGAGCGGGCCCCGGCCGGACCCGAGCGGGCCCACGGGCTGCTCGTCCAGCTCTACTCCCTGCTGTCGGAGCGCTCCTGGGGCATGGGCGACCTCGGCGACCTCGCCGACCTCGCCCGGTGGGCCGGCCGCACCCACGGCGCCGGGTTCATCCAGGTCAATCCGCTGCACGCCGCCGTGCCAGGGGAGCCGACCGACCCCTCCCCGTACCGGCCGTCCACCCGCCGCTTCCCCGACCCCGTCCACCTGCGGATCGAGGACGTCCCCGAGTACGCCGACTGTCCCGATGCCGAGGCCCTCGCCGGCCTCGCCTCCCGCGGCGCCGAACTGCGCCGCGCCGTGCTGGAGAAGGGTGCGCTGATCGACCGGGACGCCGTCTGGGAGCTCAAGCGGGCCGCGCTGGACCTGCTGTACGCCGTCCCCCGCACTGCCGAACGGGAGGCGGCCTACCGGGAGTTCTGCGCCGAGCAGGGCCCGGAGCTGGACGTGCACGCCGACTGGTGCGCCGGGCACGCCGGGGAGGACCCGAAGGAGCGCGCCGACTTCCACCGCTGGCTGGTCTGGCTCACCGTCGGCCAGCTCGCCGCCGCCCAGGAGGCCGCCCGCGCGGCCGGCATGGCCGTCGGCATCGTGCACGACCTCGCCGTCGGGGTGCACCCGCAGGGCTCGGCCCTCTGCGGAGCCCCCCTGTACGCCGCGGGCGCCAGCATCGGCGCCCCGCCCGACGCCTTCAACGCCCGCGGCCAGGACTGGAGCCTGCCGCCGTGGCGGCCCGACCGGCTCGCGGCCACCCGGTACGCGCCGTTCCGGGCGCTGCTGCGCGGGGTGTTCCGCTACGCGGGGGCCCTGCGCATCGACCACGTGATGGGCCTGTTCCGGCTGTGGTGGATCCCGGAGGGCGTGCCGCCCGCCGAGGGCGCGTACGTCGCGTACGACGGCGAGGCGATGCTGGCGGTCCTGGTCCTGGAGGCGCACCGGGCCGGCGCCCTCGTCATCGGCGAGGACCTCGGGACGGTGGAGCCGAGGGTGCGCCGGGCGCTGGCCCGGCGCGGGGTGCTGGGCACCTCCGTGCTGTGGTTCGAACGGGACTGGGCGGGCGACGGCCGGCCCCTGGCCCCCGGCCGCTGGCGGGCCGACTGCCTGGCCACCGCCACCACCCACGACCTGCCGCCCACCGCGGCCAAGCTGGCGGGCGCCCACGTGGAGCTGCGCGACCGGCTCGGGCTGCTGACCCGCCCGCTCGACCGGGAGCGCGCCGAGGACGCCGCCGACACCGCCGAGTGGCTGGACGTGCTGGCGGGGCTCGGCTTCGAGACCAAGGGCGAGGAGGCCGCCGTGGCCGCGCTGTACGGCTTCCTGCTGCGCACCCCGGCCCGGCTGGTCGGCGTGTGGCTGCCGGACGCGGTGGGGGACCGGCGGCCGCAGAACCTGCCGGGCACCTGGGACCAGTACCCCAACTGGCGGCTCCCGCTCGCGGACGCGGCGGGCCGGCCCCTGACCCTGGAGGCGCTGACGGCCTCGCCCCGGGCGAACGCCCTGCTGGGCGCGGTGCGGGAGGGTGCGAGCCCCCGTACGGCACCCCCGGGCGCGCGCCTCGTTTAGGGGTTCGCTACGTTTGCACCGTGGACAAGAAGAACGCTCTGCGCGCCGGCGCCGTCACGGCCGGATCTGCGCTGATGATGCTGCTGATGACGTCTCCCGCGCTCGCGGTGATCCGCGACGACGGCGACGACCCGGGCACGGGGATAAGCGTGGGCGAGACGCTCGGCCTGTACGTGGCCCTGCCGCTCGTGGTGTTCCTGGTCATCTCGGGTCTCGTGATCGCCGGCGACAAGTCGCGCAAGCAGCCGAAGCAGGGCTGACCCGCCGCCGGGGCGGCTGCACCGTTCCGGCGTTCTCAGCACCTTTCACATGGCTTCCGGGGCGCCGGAGGTCCGCGGGCCGCATCCATCGGCCGTGGGGCGGACCTCCGGCGCCCCGTCGTGCTCTCCGGCCTCTCGGGTCTCCGGCCTCTCCGGGCTCCGGCCTCTCCGGCCGGGCGGCGCGGTTCGGTGCGCGCGGGGGTGCTCCGGCCGGGTGAGGCGCGGCGGGCAGGGGGCGACCCGGTCGGGTGACGCGGTGTCCGAAGGGGGCCTGCGGGGGAACAGCCCTCTGCATGATGCCGATCAGCAAGGGCCACGGGGCCCACGCGGGGCCCGGACCGTGGCGCCGGTATGCCGCGGCGGCCGCTGCCGTGGCGGCGGCCGCCACGGCGGGCTCGGTGGCGGTCGATCCCGACGGTGCCTGGTACCGGAACCTGCGCAAGCCCCCCTGGCAGCCCCCGCAGTGGGCGTTCGCGGCGGTCTGGACCCCGCTGTACGCCTCGCTCGCCTTCGCCTTCGGACACGCACTCGGCCGGTCGCGGGGGCCCGAACGGGCGAAGACGGTCGCCGGGTTCGCCGCGAACCTGGCGCTCAACGCGGGATGGAGCTGGCTCTTCTTCGGCTGCCGCAGCCCGAGGGCGGCCCTGGCCGGCATCCTGCTCCTGGACCTCGGCAACGCCGGACTGATCCGCCGTACCGCGCGCACCGACCCGACGGCGGCGCGCGTGCTCCTTCCCTACGCGGCCTGGTGCGCCTTCGCGACCGCCCTGAACGCCTCGATCTCCCGGCGCAACCCCTGACCGGCTAGACGGCGGCCAGCAGCTTGCGCAGGAGGGCGGTCAGGACGGCGACCTCCTCCTCGCTCAGCCCGGTCAGCGCGGCCCGCTGCACTTCGAGCCCGGCCGTGACGGCCTCGTCGATGAGGGCGAGCCCGCGGTCGGTGAGGGTGACCTGGAGGCCGCGCCGGTCGTGCGGGTCCGGCCTGCGGCACAGCAGCCCGGCCTTCTCCAGCTTGTCCAGACGGCCGGTCATACCGCCCGTGGTCAGCATCAGCGTGGCCGACAGCTGGCGGGGCGAGAGCGTGTACGGCGCGCCCGAGCGGCGCAGCGTGGCGACGACGTCGAACTCGCCGCGTGAGATCCCGTAGCGGGCGTAGGCCTTCTCCATGGCGTCGCCCATGGCCTTGCCGATCCGGTAGATGCGCCCGAAGAGCTCCATGGGAGCGGTGTCCAGGTCCGGCCGGACCGCGGCCCACTGCTCGATGATCGCGTCGACGTCGTCCTTGTTGGCCTCGTTCATGGCGGCAGTATCCCGATTCCCCTCGAACGTTCGCAAGAAAGTTGCTTGACGAAAAGTAGCTTAGGAGTAAGCTACTTGCTATCAACCTACTTCGGGGGGAGTCCGACATGAAGGCACCGGACCGGGTGCAGGGCGAGCGGCCGCTGCTCGTCGGCATCGGCATCAGCGCGGTCGGGATCGGCATGTACGTGCCGTTCTCGCTCGTCTTCTTCCACCAGGTCACCGGCCTCTCCTTCGCCCTCGTCGGCCTGGTCCTGACCGTGACCGGCCTCGCCGGACTCGCGTTCATGCCGCTCGCCGGCTCGGCCGTCGACCGGTTCGGCGCCAAGCGGGTCAACCTGCTGCTGTACGGGGTCCGCGTCCTCGGCTTCGCGCTCTACCCCCTCGCCCACTCGCTGCCCGCCTTCGCCGCGGTCGCGCTGGTCACGGCCCTCGCCGACCGGTCGTTCCCGGTGGTCCAGCAGTCGCTGATCGGGGAGGTGGCGCGCGGCGCCGCCCGCGACCGGCTCCAGGCCTCCCTGCGGGCCCTGCAGAACGCCGGGATGGGCGCGGGCGCCCTGCTGGTCTCCGGGGTGCTGGCGCTGTGGGGGACCGGCGCGTTCACCTACACCGCCGGGGGCAACGCGCTGGCCTTCGCCCTCGCCGGGCTGCTCGTCTCCCGGGTCCGTGCGGTGCGCGGGGAGCAGCCGGCCGGGGCGGCGCGGCCGCAGGCCGGCTACCGGATGGTGCTGCAGGACCGGCCCTTCCTCGGGCTGACCGCCACCAACTTCCTCGCCGCCCTCGGCTACGCGGCCCTGTCCGTGCTCTTCCCGCTCTACATCGCGACCTGGCTGCACGCGCCCGACTCCGTCACCGGCGCCGCGTTCACCGTCAACACCGCCCTGTGCGCCGGGATCGGCGTCCTGGTCGCCGGCCGGGTCCGCCGCTCCGGGGCCCGCCGCACGCGCTCCGCGGCCCTCGGCTCGCTGCTCTTCGCCGCCGCCTTCGTCGCGCAGGTCGTCCTCGGCACCGTCCGCCCCGGGCAGACCGCCACCCTGGTCGCCCTGCTGGCCATCGTCGTCGTCTACACCCTCGGCGAGCTGGTGCACAGCCCCTCCGGCGGCGCCCTGTCCGTCTCCGCCGCCCCCGAAGCCGTCCGCGGCCGCTACCTGGCCACCTACCAGCTCTCCTACTCGCTGGCCACCGCCCTCGCCCCCTCCCTCTTCACCTCCCTGCTGTCCGTCGACGGCCGCCTGCCCTGGGCCGTCCTCGCCCTCGCCGCGGCCGGCGCGGCCCTCGCCCTGCTCCGCCTGGAGCGGCACCTGCCCGCCGAGGCCGTGTACGCCGAGCCGCCCGCCGCCGCGGTGGCCGCGGGCCGGGCCGCCGCCCCGAGCGCCCCGCGCACGCCGACCGCCGCCTGACCCGCACGCCGCCCCGCGCGGCCCGCCGCCCCGCACCGTTCCTCACCGCTCTTCCGAGGAGTCACCCGCCATGAAGCGCCTGGCCACCGTCGCCCTGACCGCCCTCGCCCCCGTCTCCTGGGGCACCACCTACGCCGTCGCCACGGAACTCCTGCCGCCCGACCGGCCGCTGTTCACCGGCGTGATGCGGGCCCTGCCCGCCGGGCTGCTGCTCACCGCCCTCTCCCGGACGCTGCCCACCGGGAAGTGGTGGTGGAAGTCCGCCGTCCTCGGCACGCTCAACATCGGCGCCTTCTTCCCGCTGCTGTTCCTCTCCGCCTACCGGCTGCCCGGCGGTGTCGCCGCCGTCCTCGGCTCCGCCGGACCGCTGTTCGTCGTCGGGCTCGCCGCCCTCCTGCTCGGCGAGCGGGCGCAGCTGCGGACCGTGCTCGCCTCCGTGACCGCCGCGTTCGGCGTGAGCATGGTCGTCCTCACCGCCCAGGCCCGGCTGGACGCCGTCGGCATCGCCGCCGGGCTCGTCTCCTCCGCCTCCATGGCCGCCGGCACCGTCATGACCAAGCGCTGGGGGCGGCCCGAGGGCGTCGGCCCGCTGGCCGTGACGGGCTGGCAGCTCACCGCCGGCGGGCTGGTCATCATCCCCGTCGCGGCCCTCGTGGAAGGGGCGCCGCCCGCGCTCGACGGGGACGCCCTGCTCGGCTACGGCTACATGATGCTGATCAACACCGGGATCGCGTACTGGCTCTGGTTCCGCGGCATCGGCAAGCTCAGCGCCACCTCGGTCACCCTGCTCGGCCCGCTCTCCCCGCTCACCGCCGCCGTCATCGGCTGGGCCGCGCTGGGGCAGGACCTGACGCCCGTCCAGCTGCTCGGGATGGCAACCGCCTTCGGGGCCACCGTCACGGGGCAGCTGTTCGCCGCCAAGGCCGCCGCGGCCGCCGAGCCCGCCGGCCCGGAACCTGCGGCTCCCGGTGTGGCCGACCGCCGCACTGTTCAGTTGTCCTGAAAAGAACCATCGAAACGTTTCGATGGACCTGATGTACGACGGCCTGCGACGGTAGGGACGTCCCAGCCGAACACCCACCCCGAGGGGGAGACACACCGTGGCCGTCATGGACCGGGTCCGCACCGCCGCCCACCGCACCGGCACCACCGCCACCAGCGGGAAGAAGGGAGCCGCCGCCGGACTCGGCGTGCTCCTCGCCCTGGTCGCCACGGTGGTCTGGTCGGGCAGCTTCGTCGCCACCCGGGGCATGGCCGACACCGTCCCGCCCGTCCAGGCCGTCTTCTGGCGGTGGGTCATCGCCGCCGTCGCGGTCGCCCCGTTCGCCGCCCGGCAGGCCTGGCGGCAGCGGGCGCTGATCCGCCGCCACCTCGGCTACACCGCCCTCGCCTCGCTGTTCGGTGTGGCCCTGTACAACACGCTGGTGCACCAGGCCGGCCTGACCACCTCCGCCTCCAACATGGGCATGATCATGGCCGCCTCCCCGGTGGTCATGGCGCTGTACGCCCGTCTCGGCGGCGAGCGCCTCGGCGCCCGGCGGACGCTGGGCCTGCTGACCGCCGCCTTCGGGGTGCTGCTCCTCGTCGGAGACGGCTCGATCGGCTTCGACTTCGGCGCCGGGGACCTGTGGATGTTCGCCGCCGCCCTCTGCTTCGCCACGTACAGCGCCCTGCTCAGGCGCAAGCCCGCGGAACTCGGCGGCCTGGCCTTCCTGCTGACCACCTTCGTGCTCGGCGCGCTGATGCTGGCCCCCGCGTACGCCCTCTCCCTGCACCTGCAGGGCGGCTTCGAGGCCACGGCCGGCACGGCGGGCATGCTGCTCTACGTCGGGGTCATGTCCTCCGCGGTCGCCTTCTTCGCCTGGAACAAGGCCGTCGCGCTGATCGGCGCGGCCCGCGCCGGAGTCGTCTACTACCTCCAGCCGGTGTGCGTCGCCGGACTCGGCCTGCTGCTCCTCGGCGAGCGCACCGGCCCCGCCCAGCTGCTGTGCATGGCGCTGATCCTGGGCGGCGTGGGCCTGGGGGCCCGGCGGTAGGTTCGGCCCCATGACCGAGTGGGACATCAAGAAGCTGCGGATCCTGCGGACCCTCGCCGAACGGGGCACCGTGACCGCCACGGCCGAGGCGCTGCACATGACGCCCTCGGCCGTGTCGCAGCAGCTGACCAACCTCGCCCGGCAGCTCGGCGTCGTCCTGCTGGAGGCGCACGGCCGCCGGGTCCGCCTCACGGACGCCGCGCACCTCGTCCTGCGGCACGCCGACGCGGTCTTCGCCCAGCTGGAGCGGGCGGACGCCGAACTCGCCGGATACCGGGCCGGGGACGTCGGCCAGGTGCGGGTCGGGGCCTTCTCCACCGCCGTGCCGGTGCTGGTCGTCCCCGCGGTCGCGGCCCTGCGGCGGACCCACCCGCAGGTGGAGGTGCGGGTCCGGGAGACCGAGGCCGCCGAGTCCTACGAGCTGCTCTCCGCCGGGATGGTCGACCTGGCCCTGTCGCTGGCCGCCCACGCCCCGACCGCCCGCGACACCCGCTTCACCCGGATGGTGCTGCTGGAGGACCCCCTCGACGTGGCCCTGCCGCCGGGCCACCCGCTGGCTGGGGAGCCGGACCTGCGGCTGGCGGACCTCTCCGGCGAGCCGTGGATCTACGGGGGCAGCGGCCCCTGGCAGGAGATCGCCCGCAGCGCCTGCGAGGCGGCGGGCTTCGTCCCCGAACAGGCCCACGCCGCGGCCGGCTGGACGGCGATCCTCGCCATGGTCCAGGCGGGCATGGGCGTGGCCCTGGTCCCGCGCATGGTCTCCGGCCGCGCCTCGGGCGTGGCCGTGTGCGAACTCGCCCACGACCGCCCGACCCGGCACGTCATCGCCGCGACCCGCCGCGGCGCCGAATCGGCTCCGGCCGTCACCCACGTCCTCGCGGCCCTGCGCAGGGTCGCCGCCGACCGGGTCGGGCCGTAGCCGGCTCCGGCCCCGGCCGGGTTCGGGCCCCCCGGGCGGGCCCGCCCGGCCCTCTGGGGGACGGGCGGGCCCTGAGCGGGTCAGGCGCGGCCGGCGGCGGCGTCCGCGGCCTGGGCCTTCAGGGCGCGCTCGACGCCCGAGCGGGACTCCGACACCAGGCGGCGCAGAGCCGCGTTCGGCTCGGCCGAGGCCAGCCAGGCGTCCGTCGCGTCCAGCGTCTCGCGGGACACCTGGAGCGAGGGGTAGAGGCCGACCGCGATCTGCTGGGCGATCTCGTGGCTGCGGCTCTCCCAGATGCCCTTGACCATCGCGAAGTACTTCTCCGTGTACGGAGCCAGCAGCTCGCGCTGGTCGGTCTGGACGAAGCCGCCGATCACGGCCTCCTGCACCGCGTTCGGCAGGTCCGCGGACTCCACCACCGAGGCCCACGCCGCGGCCTTCGCCTCGGCCGTCGGGCGCGCCGCCCGCGCCGTGGCCGCGTGGCGCTCGCCCGCCGCGGTCCGGTCGCGCTCCAGCTCCGCCGCGATGGCGGCCTCGTCGGCGCGGCCCGTCGCGGCCAGGCGCTCCAGGAACGCCCAGCGCAGCTCGGTGTCCACCACCAGGCCCTCGATCTCGGCCGAGCCGTCCAGCAGCGCCGCCAGGTAGGTCAGCTGGGCCTCGGTGCGTGCCGTCGCCGCGAAGGCGCGGGCCCACGCCAGCTGGTGGTCGCTGCCCGGCTCGGCGCCGCGCAGGTGCTCCAGGGTGGCCTCGGTCCAGGCCGCCAGGCCCTGCTCCCGCCACGCCGGGTCGGCGTACAGGTCCAGGGCCAGCTTCACCTGGCGGTGCAGCGACTGCACCACGCCGATGTCGGACTCCTTGCCGATGCCCGACAGGACGAGGGAGAGGTAGTCGCGCGTGGCCAGCTCGCCGTCGCGCGTCATGTCCCACGCCGACGCCCAGCACAGCGCCCGCGGCAGCGACTCGGTGAAGTCGCCGAGGTGCGCGGTGACGTTGGCCAGCGAGGTCTCGTCCAGGCGGACCTTCGCGTACGACAGGTCGTCGTCGTTCAGCAGCACGACCGCCGGGCGGGTCCGGCCGACCAGCTCCGGCACCTCCGTCAGCTCGCCGTCGATGTCCAGCTCGATCCGGTCGGTGCGCACGAGCCGGCCGCCGTCGAGGTCGTACAGGCCGATCGCGATGCGGTGCGGGCGCAGCGTCGGCTCGCCCTGGGCGCCCGCCGGCAGGGCCGGGGCCTCCTGGGCCACCGCGAACGCGGTGATGGTGCCGTCGGCGCCGGTCTCGATCCGCGGGCGCAGCACGTTGATGCCGGCGGTCTCGAGCCAGGCCTTGGACCAGGCGGTCAGGTCGCGGCCGGAGGTCTCCTCCAGCGCGCCCAGCAGGTCCGACAGGCGCGTGTTGCCGAACGCGTGCGCCTTGAAGTACGCCTGCACGCCCTTGAAGAAGGCGTCCATGCCGACGTAGGCCACGAGCTGCTTGAGCACCGAGGCGCCCTTGGCGTACGTGATGCCGTCGAAGTTGACCAGGACGTCGTCCAGGTCGCGGATGTCCGCCATGATCGGATGCGTGGACGGCAGCTGGTCCTGCCGGTACGCCCAGGTCTTCATCGAGTTGGCGAACGTGGTCCAGGCGTGCGGCCACTTCGTGCCCTCGGCGTAGGCCTGGCAGGCGATCGAGGTGTACGTCGCGAACGACTCGTTCAGCCAGAGGTCGTTCCACCACTCCATGGTGACCAGGTCGCCGAACCACATGTGCGCCAGCTCGTGCAGGATGGTCTCGGCGCGGCCCTCGTACGCCGCGTCCGTCACCTTCGAGCGGAAGACGTACTGGTCGCGGATGGTGACCGCGCCCGCGTTCTCCATCGCGCCCGCGTTGAACTCCGGCACGAAGAGCTGGTCGTACTTGGCGAACGGGTAGTCGTAGTCGAACTTCTCCTGGAACCAGTCGAAGCCCTGGCGGGTCACGTCGAAGACGGCGTCGGCGTCGAGGAACTCGGCCAGCGAGGGCCGGCAGTAGATGCCGAGCGGAACGACCTGGCCGTCCTTGCCCTCGTAGGTGCTGTGCACGGAGTGGTACGGGCCGACGATCAGCGCGGTGACGTACGTCGAGATGCGCGGCGTCGGCGCGAAGCGCCAGACGTTGTCCTTGACCTCGGCCGGATCGGCCCCCTCGGGAAGCTCCCGCGGGGAGTTCGAGATGACGGTCCACCCCTCGGGGGCGGTCACGGTGAACCGGAACGTCGCCTTCAGGTCGGGCTGCTCGAAGCTGGCGAACACGCGCCGCGCGTCCGGCACCTCGAACTGGGTGTACAGGTACGCCTGCTGGTCGACCGGGTCGACGAAGCGGTGCAGGCCCTCGCCCGTGTTGGTGTAGGCACAGTCCGCGACGACCTTGAGCTCGTTGTCCCCGGCCTGCAGGCCCGCCAGCGCGATGCGCGAGTCCCGGAACACCGCGCCCACGTCCAGCGGCGTGCCGTTGAGGACGACCTCGTGCACGGCCGGAGCGACCAGGTCGATGAAGGTCTCGGCGCCGGCCTCGGCGGACCGGAAGCGCACGGTGGTCACGGAGGGGTACGTACCGCCCTCCTGCGCCCCGCTCAGGTCGAGGTCGATCTCGTACGAGTCGACGGTCAGCAGCTGCGCCCGCTGCCGAGCCTCTTCACGGGTCAGATTCGTGCCAGGCACGCGTTCATCTCCTTCGATGGTGACGTTCCCGGCCATCCTTGCACGCGGGTCCGATCACCGCGCCGGTGTAACCCGAGGGCGAACGCGAGCCTTCGCCGAACGGACCGGCGCGCCGGCCCGGCGCCGCACACGGCCCCGAACGCCACCGGGGGCGGCACCGTCGAACGGCGCCGCCCCCGGTGGGTGCGAGCGGGGCTCAGCCGCGGAGCTCTTCGGCGACCAGCTCGGCGATCTGCACGGCGTTCAGGGCCGCGCCCTTGCGGAGGTTGTCGTTCGAGAGGAACAGCGCCAGGCCGTGCTCCACGGTCTCGTCGACGCGGATGCGGCCCACGTACGAGGCGTCCTTGCCGGCCGCCTGCAGGGGGGTCGGGATCTCCGACAGCTCGACGCCCGGGGCGTCCTTCAGCAGCTCGTACGCGCGCTCCACGCTGATCGGACGGGCGAAACGGGCGTTGACCTGGAGCGAGTGGCCCGAGAAGACGGGCACCCGGACGCAGGTGCCGGAGACCTTGAGCTCCGGGATCTCGAGGATCTTGCGGGACTCGTTGCGGAGCTTCTGCTCCTCGTCGGTCTCGAACGAGCCGTCGTCGACGATCGAGCCGGCCAGCGGCAGCACGTTGAAGGCGATGGGGCGCTTGTAGACGCCGGGCTCGGGGAACTCGACGGCCTCGCCGTCGAAGGCCAGCTGGTCCGCCTGCTCCGCCACGGCGCAGGCCTGGGTGCGCAGCTCGGCGACACCGGCCAGGCCGGAGCCGGAGACGGCCTGGTAGGTCGTGGCGACCATGGAGAGCAGCCCGGCCTCCTCGTGCAGCGGGCGCAGCACGGGCATGGCGGCCATGGTGGTGCAGTTCGGGTTGGCGATGATGCCCTTGGGGCGGTCCTTGATCGCGTGGGGGTTGACCTCGGAGACCACGAGGGGGACCTCGGGGTCGCGGCGCCAGGCGGAGGAGTTGTCGATCACGACGGCGCCCTGGGAGGCGACCTTCTCGGCGAGGGCCTTGGAGGTGGCGCCGCCCGCGGAGAACAGCACGATGTCCAGGCCGGTGTAGTCGGCCGTGGCGGCGTCCTCGACGGTGATCTCCTTGCCCTCCCACTCCAGGGTGGAGCCGGCGGAACGGGCGGAGGCGAACAGCCGCAGCTCGTCCACCGGGAACTTGCGCTCGGCGAGGATGCTGCGCATGACTCCGCCGACCTGGCCGGTGGCTCCGACGATTCCTACCCTCACGGTGACTCCTTCTGGTGCGTACGACGCGGGCGCGCGTGAAGCCATCATGCGTTCGACCCCACGAGGCTTGTCCAATCCATTGTCCGAGGAGCGGACCGGCTTCCCATGGCGGACCCGTGCGGCGCATCCGCGGCGGCCGCGCTGCGCCGCCCCTGAACACCCCTTTTGCCTGGTCGAGGGGGGTTACGGTCCATTCTGCCGCCGTCCGCTATCCGGGCGCGCGCTCCGCCATGCGAACGCCGGGGGATCACCGTGCACGCGGAAGGGGCGGGTGCCCGGTGGCACCCGCCCCTTCGTCACGCGGTCAGCCTGTTACTGGACGACCTTCTCGATCTGCACGCTGCCGGTGCCGGCGGCGGTGCCGCGGCCGTTGAGCAGCTTGATCTCGCCGAAGAACTGCCGGCCCTCGGGAGCCGGGCTGTTCGCGACGACGTTGGCCGCGACCGCCGCCGAGGCGCCGTTGGCCAGGTTCACCGCGGCGGCCTCGTCGACCTGGACGGAGCCCAGGGCCGAGGAGTAGTACACGTCGCGGTAGTCGTAGGTGGTGGAGCCGGAGGGAACCGCGTAGCCGGCCACCTCGATGGTGTACGTGCCGGCGGCCGGGTTGAGCAGGGTCACGGCCTCCTCGGAGTCGCCGTCGGCGGAGGAGCCGACCTTCACGCCGTCCTTGAGGACGGTCAGGTCCAGGTCGGCACCGGTGTCGGAGACGCCGCCGATGGCCACGTCCAGGCGGGAGACGCCCTCACCGATGGTGACGGTGGTCGTCTGGGTCTCGCCGTTGGCGATGGTCGGCTTGGCGACCTTCGCGGAGCCGAGCGGGCCGCCCTGGAGCTTGCCGCCGGAGATGGCGGCGCCGTCGTTCTTCACGGTCCACTGGACCGGGGCCGGGGTGCCCTGCTTGACCTCGGGCAGGACCTTGACCGCCGGGTCGAAGCCCGCGCCGAGGACGGAGACGTCCAGCTTGAACGGGTTGTCGAGCAGCGGCGAGGTGCGGCGCGACTCGACCTCGATCTCCCAGACGCCCGGCGTCGGGTTCTCGTACGAGCGCAGGTCGGGGCGGCACTTGTTGGCCGGGTTGTCGTAGTTCGGGTAGCACTGGGTGGTGGCGCTGTCCTCGACGCCCACGCCGTACGGGTGGATCGAGATGAAGCGCGTCTGGCTGCCCGCCGCGAGACCGCCGAGGGCGACCTCGAGGGACTTCGCACCCTGCGGCACGGTGACGAAGTACGACTTGTGGCTGTTGCGCTGCACGGACGAGGTGTCCGACAGGGTGAACGACGGCTTCGCCAGCGGGGCGGAGACGACGACGGTCGACAGGATCTGCTTGTCGATGCCCTCGGTGGTCTCGTCGTCCAGCTGCAGGATGCCGCTGTGCACGCCGGCGGTCTTGGCGTTCGCCTCGACCTTGATGGTGACGGGCTTGTTCAGCGGCAGGGTGACGTAGTCGTAGCCGCCGACGACCTTGAAGGTGCCGTCGTTGTTGCGCCAGCTCAGGTTGTGGCGGGTGCCGTACTTGACGCCGGTGGTGCGGGTGACGACGACGTCGTAGACCTTCTTCTGGCCGACCTTGAGGCCGCCCTCGCGGTCGTAGATGCCGGTGCCGAAGCCCGGGGTCTTCAGGAACTGGTCGATCGCGGTGTCGACCGGTGCCTTGACGGTGAACTCGTTGGCCTTGGCGCCGCGCTGGATGGACTCCCACGCGCCGTTGACGTCGATCAGGCCCGCGCCCTGGGCGTGCGCCGGGACGTCCTCGATCTTCTTGGCGGTGCTGGTGAGCGCCACGCGCAGGCTCGCCGGGGTCAGCTTGATGTTCTGCTGCTTGGCGGCCGAGATCAGCAGGGCGCCGGCGCCCGCCGCCTGCGGCGAGGACATCGAGGTGCCCTGGAGCATCGAGTAGCCGGCCGGCAGGCTGTAGCCCGCCTCCTTCACCGGCGAACCGGGCAGCCAGGTCTGCGTGGTGTTGATGGCCGCGCCGGGGGCGGTGATGGTCGGCGTGAAGCCGCCGTCCTCACGCGGACCGCGCGAGGAGAACGGGAACATGTTGTACTTCTTGGTCACGCCGGAGCCGTAGTTGGCGGCCCACGTCTCCTTGGAGACGGCGGCACCCACGGAGATGACCTTGTCCGCGAGGCCGGGGTCGCCGATGGTGTTGACGCCCGGGCCCTCGTTGCCCGCCGAGATGACGAGCTGGACGCCGTAGGTGTCGATGAGGTTCTTGTAGAGCTCGGCGCGGGCGTTGTTGCCGTCGTTCAGCGCCGGCAGGCCGCCGATGGACATGTTGACGATGTCCACGCCGCGGTTGACGACGAGGTCGATCATGCCCTCGGTCAGCGCGATGTTGGTGCAGCCGCCCGACCAGGAGCAGGCGCGCGAGGAGACGATCTTCGCGCCGGGCGCCTCGCCGTTCATCTTGCCGCCGAAGAGGCTGTTGGCGGCGGTGATGCCGGCGACGTGCGTGCCGTGTTCGGACTCGATGATGCCGATGTTGACGAAGTCGGCCTTCTTGCCGACCCAGTCCCCGCCGAGCGGGTCCATCGGGACGTCCTTGCGGATCTGGATCGTGAACGGGATGCGCTCGACGACGTCGGTCGCCGGGTTGTCCGTTCCGAAGTAGCCGATCTGGAAGCCGTCCTTGTACGGCTTCATCGGCTCGTTGTTGGTGAAGTCGTTGTCCTGGTCGGTGTCGACGCGGACGGTCCCGGCGGCCGGGTCGTAGAGCATGCCGAACTTGTCGGTGGTGTCGCCGTCGCGGTTGACGTCGCCCTTCATGTCACCGTTGGCGGTGATCGACTCGCTGAAGCGGCTCCACTGGAAGCTGCCCTCGGGCGCCTTCCAGCTCTGGCCGCCCGCGGTGAAGGAGCCGCCCGAGGGGGTGACCGGGGTGATCTGCGCGCGCCACGTGCCGTCGTTGTCGGCGATCGGGTCGGTCGCGGTCACCCAGTCGACGATCTTGCGCTCGCCGGTGGTGGTCTTCTGCAGCGCCGGGTGGGCGATGTCGACGCCGGAGTCCAGGATGCCGATGGTCACGCCGCGGCCGTCGGCCTGCGGGTTCTTCGCGACGAAGTCCACCGCACCGGTCTCGAAGGACGGGTTGTACGGGTTCTTCGCCGGGGTGTTCTCGTCCGGCGCCGGGTAGCTCTCGGCGGCGGTCTTCTGCGCCTGGCCGGACTCCTTGCCCGCATCGGGGCGCGGGTCGGGGAGCTGGATCTCGTGCTTGAGGTCCAGGGCGTGCACGGAGGACAGCTTGGCGGCCGCCTTCAGCGCGGCCTCGGCCTTGCCGGTGGGCAGGGTGGCGCGGACGTAGCCGAGCTTGTCGTTGGTCAGGCCGACCGAAGCGCCCTGGACCGCGGTGAGCTGGTCGGCGACCTGCTTGGTCTGGCCGGGGGCGGTGGCCACCATGACGGTGACGGTCGCGTCGCCCTTGGCCTTGGCCTCCTGCAGCAGTTCGGCGTCGGTCGAACCGAGCTTCTGGTCGGCCGACTTGACGGCCGGCCCGGTGCCCGGCGTGCCGGTGCCGGTGCCGGTGCCCGTTGCCGCGAACACGGGCACGGCGCCCGCGGTCGCGAGAGCGGCCACCAGACCGGCCGCAGCCGCGACGCGCGCGACGCGCCGGGCCCCGGATATCGAACTGGGGGATTCGAAGGTCATCAGCATCCCTGGATAAGTGAAAGATACGGTCCGGATTTCGGTGCCGGATGACCGGTCAGCTTTGCGCACGTGACAGGGGTTTGGGGAGCCTTGTCATTGACCGAGACCTGACATGGCGGACACCCGCCAGATCACGGTGTGCGCCACCGGGGGCGTACCAGGGCATACCGCCGCGAAACCCAGCGGCTGATGAGTTGCTTTGTCGACTTACCGGCCTCGTGACACGTGTGAGCCGCCGACGGCGGGCGCGCCGGGGTGTGACAACTTTCGGCGTCTCAGCGCTCGCGCGTGCGCGCGTAGTGGCGCGAGGCCTTCGCCCGGTTTCCGCACACGGCCATCGAGCACCAGCGCCGCGTGCCGTTGCGCGAGGTGTCGTGGAAGTGCAGCACGCAGGTCTCCCAGGCGCACTTGCGGATCCGCTCGGGCGAAGACCGCAGCAGCTCCAGGTAGTTGCGTGCGGCCGTCCAGGCGGGCCCCCACGACGGGTCGTCGAACTCGGCCCGCTCGCCCGGGCCCTCGGCGGTCAGGGTGGCCCGGATGCGTCCGTGCTCCAGTACGGCGTCCACCAGGGTGCGCGCACTGTCGTCGGCCGGGTCGGCGACCGCCCGGGCCAGGGCCTCGCGGGCGGTCAGCAGGTGGACCAGGGTCGGTGCGTCCGCGCGGAAGCGGCGCTCCAGCCCGACGCTGCGCAGCCAGAGGGCGAGGCCCTCCATCCGGGTGAGGCCGAAGGCGCCGGCGAAGAGGTCGGTGAGCTCGCCTTCGCGCATCCAGCGCGTGTTCAGCAGGTCCAGGGCGATCGGCTCGCCGGTCAGGGGGCGGGGGTCCGTCGCCTCGGTCGCCATCTCGCCGCTCCTTCGCGCCCTGTCCGTACCGCCTTGGCCACCTTGCTAACCCCTCAAGGGTACGTCGCCGGTTGACGGGCTCACCTCTAACCCCTAACGTGAATTTAGACGGTTAGAGAAGCAACCCGAACTCGAAGGGGGGCAGCCATGACGGCTGTCATCACCGCGCTGCGCACCGGCCACATCGGCCTTAACGTCACCGACCTCGCCCGCTCGCTCGCCTTCTACCGCGACGCCCTGGGCTTCGAGCTGCTCGGCGAGGGCACGGAGGAGGGCCGCCGCTTTTCCTTCCTCGGGCGGGACGGCGAGCTCGTCCTCACCCTCTGGCAGCAGGCCGAGGGCGCGTACGTGCCGACCGCGGCCGGGCTGCACCACCTGGCGTTCACCGCCGGCGGGATCGACGAGGTCGAGGCCTACGAGGCGCGGCTGCGCGACCTCGGCGTCGCCTTCGCCTACGACGGCGTCGTCGCCCACAGGGAGGGCTCCGCCTCCGGCGGGATCTTCTTCCACGACCCCGACGGCACCCGTCTGGAGATCTCCGTACCCAAGGGCGCCGAAGGTGCCTCCGCCCCCACGGCGGGGGCTCCCACCTGCGGCTTCTTCTAAACCCTCGTAAGCCGCATCCCCGACAGGAGGTCACCGTGGACCGTGTGGACCGCTACCACCAGGGCTCGCTGGCCGTGCAGGAACGGGTCGGCGTACGCGAGCTCGCCGAGCACGTCGGCCGCTCGATCGGCGCGGGCATCAAGGACGTCGCCGCCGACTTCCTCGCCCGCCAGCCGCACCTGGTCGTCGGCGCCGCCGACGCGGCCGGGCGGCTGTGGGCCTCGCTGCTCACCGGCCCGCCCGGCTTCGTCCGGGCCACCGGCGCCGACCGGATCGCGGTGACCGGAGGGCTCCCGGCCGGCGACCCCCTGGCCGGGGCGCTCGCCACCGCCGGCACCCGCGTCGGGACCATCGCCCTCGACCCGCGCACCCGGCGCCGGATGCGGCTCAACGGAACCCTGGAACCGGCCCCCGGCGGGTTCGAGGTGGCGGCCGAGCAGGTCTTCGCCAACTGCCCCAAGTACCTCCAGAAGCGGCAGCCGCTGGAGCTCGCCGCCGAGGGGCCCGGGGTCGTGCGGCGCGGGGACGCGCTCACCGCCGGCCAGCAGCGGGCCGTGCGGGCCGCCGACACCTTCTTCGTCGCGACCACCGCCGAGGACGGTACGGACGCCAGCCACCGCGGCGGGCTGCCCGGATTCGTGGAGGTGCTCTCGCCGGCCGAGCTGGCCTGGCCCGACTACCCGGGCAACGCCATGTTCCTCACCCTGGGGAACCTGGCCGCCGATCCGCGGGCCGCGCTGCTCTTCCCGCACTGGGAGACCGGGGCGGTGCTCCAGCTCAGCGGCCGGGCCCGGACGGAGTTCGCCGCCGACGGCAGCCGCAGCGTCCGCTTCCGCATCGAGTCCGTGGTGGAGGCCCTGCACCCCGGGCGGCTGCGCTGGAGCGCCCCGGAGTACTCGCCGGCGAACCCGGCGCTGCCCTCTCACCGCGGCAGCACCACCAGGTAGGCGGCGGGCTCCCGCCCGCCCGAGGCGGTCAGGGCGGTGCGGATGACCGCGGCCTGCTGCTCGGGCCAGTCGCGGAGCTTGCGCGGGGTGACGTGCAGGACGGTCACCCCGAGCCGCTCCAGCGCCTCCCGCTTGCGCACCGCCTCGGACCACTCCTCGTCCTCGCCCTGCCGGGGCGCCCGGGTGTCGATCTCCACGGCGACGGCCTGCTCCGGCCAGTACGCGTCCACCCCGCCCAGGTGCGGGCCGCCGGGCAGGCGCAGGTCGACGTTCCAGACCGGCTCGGGGAGCTCGAAGCCGCGCACCAGCCGGTACAGCCGGTCCTCGGCGATGGCCCGGCCCTCGGCGAGGAGGGACTCGACGGCGTCCACCACGTGCGGCCGGTTCAGCAGCCGGGCCACCGTCAGCTCCCGTACGACGGCGGCCGGTTCGCAGTGCCCGGCGCGGACGGCCTCGCTGAGCAGGCGCCGTACGGTGCCGGCGTCGGAGAGCCGGTCCACCGCATCGGCCAGGGCCCGGGCGACCGGGGCGACGGGCAGCCCCGTCACCTCCAGCGGGCGGGGCGGGGTGTGCGTCCGGACGATCCGGACCGTGCCGACGGAGCGCAGGCGGCGGGTGTGCGGCACGAGCACGTCGATCTGCGGGAGGGAGAGCAGGGCGGGGGCGGAGGCGAACCGGTAGAGCGCGAGCGCCGCCAGCCCGGTGATCATGGCCTCGCCGCCGCGGCGGGCCGCGTACAGCAGGGAGGCGTGCAGCCGCTCCTCGGTCGTCGCGACGCCGGGGTGCAGGAGGAAGACGCCCGGGAGGATCTCCTGCCAGGAGCGGTCCGCGGCGTCGGCGGCGCTGACGCCGTGCTCGCGCAGCTGCGCGAGGGTCAGCACGCGGGGGCGGCTGTCGGCGAGGTGGGCGAGGGGGAGGGGTGCGTTGTGGTTCATGCCGCGGAGATTCCCGCCCTAGGGCGGCTCCCTAACCGCTGTTACCGTCCCGTCGACAAATCCGGACAAGACGGGGCTAAAGTACGGGCGTTCGATGACCGATACCGCCGTTCGCCTCCGCCGGTCCCCGTCGGGTCCGCGCCCCGGCGAACCGTGCCGGTGGCGGGCTGCCGCTGCGCGGAGCCTTTCCCCACCCCGCCCCTTCCCGAACCGGGCTCCGCCCGTGGCGACGGCGCGGGGGACCCCGTTCCGTGCGCTGCGCGCCCGGTGCGCTCAAACGCCGCGTGGGCTGGATCTTCCAGCCGGGCCGGCGATTGAGGCGTTTCGGGAAGGGGCGGGGTGGGGGAACGGCTCCGCGCAGCGGCAGCCGCCCCCCGTCCCGCGGGGTCAGGCCGTGGCGGCCGCGGCGTCGCAGGACTGGGCGCGCAGGGCGCGGGCCAGGTCGTCACGGGCCTCCAGGACCAGGCGGCGAAGGGCCGGGGCCGCATCCGCGTGCGCCGCCAGCCACGCATCGGTGGCCTCCAGCGTCCGCGGATCGTCCTGCAGCGCCGGGTACATCCCCCGCACCACGTGCATCCCGATCTGGATCGACCGCTCCGCCCAGATCCGCTCGATCACCTCGAAGTAGCGGTCGGCGTACGCGGACAGCAGCCCCCGCTGCGACGGCTGCTGCATGCCCGCGATCGTCGCCTCCACCAGCGCGTTCGACAGGGCGTCCGATTCGACGACCGCCGCCCACGCCTGGTCCTTGACCGCCTGCGACGGCCGCGCCGCCAGGCACCGCACCTGGTGCCGCTTGCCCGACGCCGTGTCGTCGCGCGCCAGCTCCGCGTTCAGCACGGCCTCGTCCACCGCGCCGTGCGCGGCCAGCGGCAGCAGGAAGTCCCAGCGCAGCTCCTGGTCGACCTCCAGGCCGTCGATCCGCGCCGATCCGTCGAGCAGCCCGAGCAGCAGCTGGAAGTCGCCCTCGCTCGCCGCGCCCGCGGCGAAGAACCGGGCCCACGTCAGCTGGTGCTCGGAGCCCGGCTCGGCCCGCCGCAGCTCCTGCAGGGCGCCTGCCGCCAGCTCCCGGCCGCCCTGCTCGCGCCAGGCGGGCGCCGCGTAGTGGGTGACCGCGGTGAGCGCCTGCGCGTGCAGCATCTGCAGCACGCCGACATCGCTCTCCCGCCCGGCGTGGGCCAGTACGAGGGAGACGAAGTCCCGGGCCGGCATCAGCCCGTCCCGGGTCAGGTTCCACAGCGCCGACCAGCACAGCGCCCGCGCCAGCGGGTCGGTGACGTCCCCGAGCCGCGCCCGCAGGGTCTCCAGCGAGCGCCCGTCGAAGCGGATCTTGCAGTAGGTCAGGTCGTCGTCGTTGACGAGCACCAGGTCGGGCCGCTCCTGCCCGGCCAGCTCCGCCACGGCCGTGCGCGCGCCCGCCACGTCCGCCTCGGCCTGCGCATAGCGGACCAGCGACCCGTCCTGCAGCCGGTAGAGGCCGACCGCGATCCGGTGCGGGCGCAGCTCGTCGCCCTCCTGGAGCACGGCCAGCTCGGTGATCCGCCCGTCGGCGCCGTACGCCACCGCCGGCGTCAGCACGTTCACGCCGGCCGTCTGCAGCCAGGCCCGCGACCACTCGGCCATGTCCCGCCCGGAGACCTCCCCGAGCACCGACAGCAGGTGGTCCAGGGTGGTGTTGCCGTACGCGTTGGCCTTGAAGTAGCGCCGCGCGCCCTCCAGGAACGCCTCCCGGCCCACGTACGCGACGAGCTGCTTGAGGACGGCCGCGCCCTTGGAGTACGTGATGCCGTCGAAGTTGAGCTTGGCGGCCTCCAGATCGCGGATGTCGGCCGTGATCGGGTGGGTGGACGGCAGCTGGTCGGCCCGGTAGGCCCACGCCTTGCGGTTGTTGGCGAAGGTGACCCACGCCTGGTCGAAGCGGGTCGCCTCCACCTGCGAGAAGGAGCCCATGAAGTCCGCGAAGGACTCCTTCAGCCACAGGTCGTCCCACCACTTCATGGTGACGAGGTCGCCGAACCACATGTGGGCCATCTCGTGCAGGATCGTGTTGCAGCGCCGCTCGTACGCCGCCCGGGTGACCTTGCCGCGGAAGATGTACTCCTCGCGGAAGGTCACCATCCCCGGGTTCTCCATGGCGCCCAGGTTGTACTCGGGCACGAAGGCCTGGTCGTACTTGCCGAACGGGTACGGGTAGTCGAAGTGCTCGTGGAAGAAGTCGAAGCCCTGCTTGGTGACGAGGAAGACGTCCTCGGCGTCGAAGTGCTTGGCGAGCCCCTTGCGGCACATCGCACCCAGCGGGATCGTCAGGTCCCCGCGGGTGTAGGTGTCCGTCACGTAGTGGTACGGGCCCGCCACCACGCAGGTGATGTACGTCGAGATCGGCGCCGTCTCGGCGAAGCGCCGGGTCTGGCCCTCCCGGGACTCCTCCGCGCCGTTGCTCCACACCTGCCAGCCCTCGGGCGCGGTCACCTCGAAGCGGTACGGCGCCTTCAGGTCCGGCTGCTCGAAGTTGGCGTAGACCCGCCGGGCGTCGGCCGGCTCGTACTGGGTGTAGAGGTAGACCTCGCCGTCCTCGGGGTCCACGAAGCGGTGCATGCCCTCGCCGGTCCGGCTGTAGGCGCAGTTCGCGTCCACGACGAGGACGTTCTCGGAGGCCAGGCCGTCCAGCGCGATCCGCGCCCCGTCGAAGACGGCCGCCGGGTCCAGCTCCCGCCCGTTGAGGGTGACGGAGTTCACCGAGGGCGCGATCAGGTCCGCGAACGTCGAGGCGCCCGGCGCGGCGGCCCGGAAGCGGATCGTGGTCACCGAGCGGAACGTCCGCGGGCCCTCCGCCGGCTCGGCCTCGTCGACGGCCGAGCGCAGGTCGAGCACCACTTCGTACCCGTCGACGGACAGCAGTTCGGCCCGTTCGCGGGCCTCGTCGCGGGACAGGTTCTCTCCGGGCACGTGCACTCCTTCGTGCGGGGTCGCGATACTGATCGAATCCTCCCACGGGGGAATGCGCGCGGGCCCGGACCGGTTGGCCGTGAGGAACACGACCAGACATGCCTTTACGTGACGCAAGGAGAGACATGGCCGACACCCAGGTGCGCGAGAAGACCCCGGTCGACTTCTGGTTCGACCCGCTCTGCCCCTGGGCCTGGATGACCTCCCGCTGGATGCTGGAGGTCGAGAAGGTCCGTGACGTCGAGGTCCGCTGGCACGTGATGAGCCTCGCCGTCCTCAACGAGAACAAGCTGGACGAGCTGCCCGAGCGCTACCGCGAACTGCTCGGCCCCAAGGGCTGGGGGCCCGTCCGCGTCGTGATCGCCGCCCAGCAGAAGCACGGCGACGAGGTCACCGGCAAGCTCTACACCGCGCTCGGCACCCGCATCCACAACGAGGACCTGGGGGCGACGCGCGAGGTCATCGCCGCCGCGCTGGAGGAGGTCGGCCTGCCGGCCGAGCTGATCCGCTACGCCGACTCCGACGAGTACGACGAGGTGCTGCGCGCGTCCCACAACAACGGCATCGAGCGCGTCGGCCAGGAGGTCGGCACGCCGGTGATCTCCGTGCCGGGCGCCGACGGCTCGGACGTGGCCTTCTTCGGCCCGGTCGTCACCCCGACGCCGCGCGGCGAGGCCGCCGCCCGCCTGTGGGACGGCACCCTGCTGGTCGCCTCCACGCCGGGCTTCTACGAGATCAAGCGGACCCGCGACAAGGGCCCGTCCTTCGAGTAGTCCCCTGCCCCCTGCTGATCGCGCGCACAGAAGACCCCCGTGAGTCACGTCCTCACGGGGGTCTTCCGCTGGACACGCCCGCACGCGAAGGCTGAGAAGACGATCACGGGGCGGGCGGGCAGGCGGCTGCGGTCAGCCCTTGGCGGGGACCAGCAGCGGGGTGTTGGCCTTGGCGTCGGCGTAGCGCCTGGCGACGTCCTGCCAGTTGACGACGTTCCACATCGCCTCGATGAAGTCCACCTTCTGGTTCTTGTACTGCAGGTAGAAGGCGTGCTCCCAGGCGTCGAAGACCAGGATCGGCACCGAGGCCTGGCCGACGTTGCCCTGGTGGTCGTAGACCTGCTCCACGATCAGGCGGCCGCTGATCGGCTCGTACGCGAGCACGCCCCAGCCGGATCCCTGGGTGGCGGAGGAGGCGAACGTCAGCTGCTTCTTGAACTTCGCGAAGGAGCCGAAGGACTCGGTGATCGCGTCCGCGAGCTCGCCCACGCCGTCGGCGGCCGTCGGCTCGCCGCCGCCCTCGCCGGTCTTGGGGCTGGCCATGTTGTGCCAGTAGATGCTGTGGAGGATGTGGCCGGAGAGGTGGAACGCGAGGTTCTTCTCCAGCCCGTTCAAGGCGCCCCAGTTCTCCTTGTCGCGCGCCTCCTCCAGCTGCTCCAGCGTGTCGTTGGCGCCCTTGACGTAGGCCGCGTGGTGCTTGTCGTGGTGCAGCTCGATGATCTCCGGATTGATCACCGGCTCGAGAGCCGAGTACTCGTACGGAAGCTCGGGAAGCGTGTAGATGGCCATGCGTGTGGTCCCCTCGGCGTGCCAACTGCTTATTGCAATCAATGCGCAACTGCACGCTAGCAGTATCTATTCCGGTGTGCCTGTAAGGGGTGCCCCCGTACATGCACAGGCGGGCCCCGTGCGTGTGCACGGGGCCCGCCTCGGGGATGCGGTGACCGGATGCGGCGCGCCGTCAGGCCGCGGCGACGCGGCGACGCTGCATCAGATATCCGGTGCCGGCGAGGAAGACGGTCAGCCCGCCGGTGAACAGCACCTGCACTCGCGTGTCGGGATCCCGGGCCATCAGGGCCAGCACCCCCGCCACGCCGGCCAGCGCCACCCAGGTCAGGTACGGGAAGCCCCACATCCGCACGACCAGCCGGTGCGGGGCCTCCCGCTCCAGCCGGCGCCGCAGCACGAACTGCGAGACGGCGGTGAAGCCCCAGACGACGAGGATGACCCCGCCGACCATGTTCAGCAGCCAGGCGAACAGGGTGTCCGGGTACCGGTACGACAGCAGCACGGTGACGAAACCGAAGCCGCTGGAGGCCAGCACCGCCCGGCGCGGCACCCCGCCGCTCACCGCGGCCAGCGCCCGCGGGCCCTGGCCGCGGGTCACGAGGGAGTGGGCCATGCGGGAGGAGCCGTAGATGTTGGCGTTCATCGCGGACAACAGGGCGATCAGGACGACCGCGTTCATGACCTGGCCCGCGGCCGGGATGCCCAGGTGGTCCAGGGCGGCCGCGTACGGGCCCCGCTCGGTCACCGCCGGATCGTTCCACGGCAGCAGGGTGACCACGACCAGCATCGAGCCGACGTAGACGACCGCGATCCGCCACATGGCGGTCTTCACGGCCCGCGCCACACCCCGGGCCGGGTCCGCGGACTCCGCGGCCGCGATGGTCACCGTCTCCAGGCCGCCGTACGCGACCACCGAGGCCAGTACGCCCACGAGCAGGCCGTCCACGCCGTTGGGCAGGAAGCCGCCGTCGTGCACCAGGTGGGCGGCGCCGGGGGAGGAGGTGCCGGGCAGCAGGCCCGCGACGGCGAGCACGCCGAGGCCCAGGAACAGCCCGATCGCCCCGATCTTCAGGGCGGCGAACCAGAACTCGAACTCGCCGAAGCGGGAGACCGCCCCCAGGTTGCTCGCGCAGAACAGCGCCATGAAGGCCAGCACCCACGCCCAGGAGGGGGTGCCGGGGAACCATCCCGTCATGATGTGCGCCGCGCCGATCGCCTCGATGGCGACCCCGACGCACAGCAGGGTCCAGAACATCCAGCCGGCCGTGAACCCGGCCCACGGCCCGATCGCCCGCTCCGCGTGCACGGAGAAGGAGCCGGAGGCGGGGTTCGCGGCGGACATCTCGCCGAGCATCCGCATCACGAACATCACGAGCACCCCGGAGACGGCGTACGCGAGCACGATCGAGGGGCCCGCGGCGGCGACGCCGGCGCCGGAACCCACGAAGAGCCCGGCGCCGATGACCCCGCCGAGGGCGATCATCGACAGGTGGCGCTGCTTGAGGCCGGTACTGAGCGGGGACCCGGCGCCGGGCTGCGCTGCCGCGGCCCGGTGCTGCCGCTGCGAGGCCTGTTGCTGCTGGTCGGGAGGGGTGGGGGCGGTGCTCTGACTCATGCGGGCCAGTCTGCCGACCGTCCGGTTATCGGACGCTAAGCGTCCGAAATCCGGACGCCCCCCTCACCCGCTGTGATCAGGCGCCCGCAGCAGGGGCCCGCCGTGCCCGGATCTCCCGCACCCAGGCCACCACCAGCACCACGGCCGCCGCGCCCGAGGACCACAGCAGCTGCGGCCGCGCCGAGTCGTCGAACAGCATCAGCACCAGCACCGCCGCCATCCCCAGCAGTGCCGCCCACGTCAGGTACGGGAAGCACCACATCGGCAGCGTCAGCCGCTCCGGCATGTCCCGCTCCAGCACGCGCCGCAGCCGCAGCTGCGACACCGCGATCAGCACCCACACGAACAGCAGCACGGCGCCGACGGCGTTGAGCATGTAGAGGAACACCGTGTCCGGCCACAGCAGGTTCAGCACCACGGACACGAAGCCGAAGGCCACCGAGGCGAACACCGCCCGCCGCGGCACCCCGCCGGCCGACACCTTCAGCAGCCCGGCGGGCGCCTCCCCCCGCTCCGCGAGCGAGAACACCATGCGCGAGGACCCGTACAGGTTGGCGTTGAGCGCCGACAGCAGCGCCACGAACACCACGATGTTCATGATCTGCCCGGCCGCCGGGATGCCGATGGAGTCCAGGACGGCGACGTACGGGCTCTGCCCGGGCTCCAGCGAGTCCCACGGCAGCAGCGTCACGATGACCAGCATCGAGCCGACGTAGAAGAAGAGGATGCGCCACACGGCGCTGCGCACCGCGCGGGACACCGAGCGCGCCGGATCGTCGGACTCGGCGGCCGCGATGGTGACGACCTCCAGGCCGCCGAAGGCGAAGACGACGGCGAGCATGCCCGCGACCACCCCGCCGGCGCCCCGGGGGAAGAAGCCGCCCTGGCCGGTCAGGTTGGCCATTCCGACCGGGTCGGTGTCCGGCAGCAGCCCGAAGACCGCGAGGGTGCCCAGGACCAGGAACAGGACGATCGCGCCGACCTTGAGGGCGGCGAACCAGAACTCGAACTCGCCGAAGTTCTTGACCGCGGCCAGGTTGCTGACGGTGAAGACCACCATGAACACCAGCACCCACAGCCACTGGTCCACCGCCGGCACCCAGCCGTGCGCGATCTTCGCGGCGCCGGTGGCCTCCACGGCCAGCACCACGACCAGCAGGAACCAGTACAGCCAGCCCGCCGAGAAGCCGGCCCAGCGGCCCAGCGCCCGCTCCGCGTACACCGAGAAGGAGCCGGAGGCGGGCATCGCCGCCGACATCTCGCCGAGCGCCCGCATGACCAGCATGGCCAGTGCGCCGGCCAGCAGGTACGAGCAGATGATGGCCGGTCCGGCGATGCCGATGCCGGCGCCGGAGCCGACGAACAGCCCGGCGCCGATCACGCCGCCGAGGCCCAGCATGGTCAGGTGGCGCTGCTTGAGGCCGTGGCTGAGGGGTTCCGCGGGCAGCTCTGGCTCGCGGGGAGGTGCGTCGGGCAGACGGTCGCGCATGAGTGGATGCTCGTACTCTCGTGCTCGGCAGCGGCGGTGGGGGCTCCGCAGGGGAATTGGCGGGACCCTACAGTCTCACCGGTCGGCGCCCATCCGCGCAAAACGGACGTGTGGTCTGATCTGACTCGTGATGCGGATCACGGTGCCTCGAGGTGTAACCGAGGACTTTGTTCACTCCCAACGAAACCCGGGAGTAGGGCTTTGTGTCGGGCAGCGGTGGGGCCGGGCGGGGGCGCGCACTAGCGTCGGTGATCGTCCGTCACCCCCCGTCCCACGCGGAGCCTTCCATGAGCACTGCTTCCGTCACCGTCCGCCCCGGCGCCGTCCTGGCCGACCTGCTGCCCGCGAGCCGTGTCCGCGACGCCGCGCTCGTCGTCGGCGGAGCCGCCCTGACCGGTCTGGCCGCGCAACTCTCCGTGCCCGTCCCCGGCTCCCCGGTCCCGGTCACCGGCCAGACCTTCGCGGCGCTGCTCGTCGGCACCGCCCTCGGCGCCCGCCGCGGCGTGCTTTCGCTCGCGCTGTACGCCCTGCTCGGCGCGGCCGGCATGCCCTGGTTCGCGCACGGCACCTCCGGCGCGGGCGGCGCCTCCTTCGGCTACGTCCTCGGCATGGTGCTCGCCTCGGGCATCGTCGGCGCCCTGGCCCGGCGCGGCGCCGACCGGTCGGTGCTGCGCACCGCCGGCGCGATGGCGCTCGGCTCCGCCGTGATCTACGCGGTGGGTGTGCCGTACCTGGCACTGTCCACCGGGATGTCCTTCGGCGCGGCCGTCGCGGCCGGTCTGACCCCGTTCCTGATCGGCGACGCCCTCAAGGCGGCGCTGGCCATGGGCGCGCTGCCGGCTGCCTGGAAGCTGGCGGGGCGCCGCGGCTGACCCCGTACGCCACTTCCCCTGCCGGCGCCTGCACAGCAGCCCCGGACCGCGAGCGGGCGGTCCGGGGCTGCTGCCGTCTGCGGGGGCCGGTCAGGCGGCGTCGACCGCGGCCTCGGCAGCGGTGTCGACCGCGGCCTCGCCCTTGCGGCGGGCGTTGCGCACCACGCCGATCACGATCACGACGGCCGCGACGAGCAGCGAGTACAGCACCGTCTCGCGGTTGTCCTTGTCGTACAGCATGTAGCCGAGGACGAAGGTGATCATCGCGGCGGTGGCCCAGGTCAGGTACGGGAAGAACCACATCTTCACCGTCAGCTTCTCCGGGACCTCGCGGACCAGGATCTTTCGCATCCGCAGCTGAGTCAGGCAGATGACCAGCCACACGAAGAGCGCGATCGCGCCGGAGGAGTTCAGCAGGAAGCTGAAGACCGTGTCCGGGGAGGTGTAGTTGAAGTAGACGGCGATGAAGCCGAACACCACCGAGCCCAGGATGGCGGCCGTGGGCACGCCGTTCTTGCTGGTCTTCGCGAAGGCCTTGGGCGCGTCACCGCGCTCGCCCAGCGAGAACGCCATGCGCGAAGCGGTGTACAGGCCCGAGTTCAGGCAGGACAGCACGGCGGTCAGGACGATCACGTTCATGATCTGGCCGGCGTGCGCGATGCCGATGGAGTCGAGGGCGGCCACGTAGGAGCCCTTCTCCACGATCGACTTGTCGTTCCACGGCAGCAGGGTCAGGACGATGAAGATCGAGCCCAGGTAGAAGACGCCGATGCGCCAGATGACCGAGTTGGTGGCCTTGGTGACGGCGCGGCGCGGGTCCTCGGACTCGCCGGCGGCGAGCGTGACGATCTCGCTGCCCATGAAGGAGAAGACGACCATCAGCACACCGGTGAGGACCGAGCCCCAGCCGTTCGGCATGAAGCCGCCGGCGTCGGTGAGGTGGGCGAAGCCCGCGCCCGGGTTGTCCGAGCCCGGCAGCACGCCGAAGACGGCGAGCATGCCGACGACCACGAAGGCGCCGATGGCGACGACCTTGATGCCGGCGAACCAGAACTCGAACTCGCCGTAGGAGGCGACGGAGCCGAGGTTGGTGGCCGTGAGGACCACCATCACGATCAGGGCCCAGGCCCACTGCGGGACCGCCGGGACCCAGCCCTCGAGGATCTTCGCGCCGGCGGTCGCCTCCACGGCGAGCACCACGACCCAGAAGAACCAGTACAGCCAGCCGATGGAGAAGCCGGCCCAGCGGCCCAGCGCCCGGTCGGCGTAGGCCGAGAAGGAGCCCGAGTTCGGGCTGGCGGCGGCCATCTCGCCGAGCATGCGCATCACGAAGACGACCATCGCGCCGACGAGGAGGTACGAGATCAGGATGGCGGGACCGGCCTTGGCGATACCGCCGCCGGAGCCGACGAACAGGCCGGCGCCGATGACACCGCCAATGGCGATCATGGAAAGGTGGCGGTTCTTGAGACCGGCCTTGAGACCATCGTTGGGCGTGGCGTTGCCGGGGTTACCGGCCGGGTCGCCTGCCTTCTGAAGGGTCGTCGTGGTGCTCATGGACGAATCCTTAGGTTCTCGGATTGCGAGTTCCGGCATTCAAACCCGAGATTCGCGCCGGTCGGAAGACCCGCGTCCGGATCGTTGCGAAGGACCAAGGTCCCGGACCTTGGTCCCACCGTGTCTCATCTGCACTCTTTGGGTTTACTTGAGCTTTAGAAGTGACTTACGCGACACCCTGCCGTGATCTGCCCGGCCCCGTCGTGACACACTCGGGGCATGCGCGTGTACCTCGGATCCGACCATGCCGGCTTTGAGCTCAAGAACCACCTGGTGGACTGGCTCAAGAACAACGGCCACGAGCCCGTCGACTGCGGGCCCCACATCTACGACGCCGTGGACGACTACCCGCCGTTCTGCCTGCGCGCCGCGGAGAAGACCGCCGCGGACGCCGACAGCCTCGGCATCGTGATCGGCGGCTCCGGCAACGGCGAGCAGATCGCCGCCAACAAGGTCAAGGGCGTCCGTGCCGTCCTGGCCTGGAGCGTCGAGACCGCCAAGCTCGGCCGCGAGCACAACAACGCCAACGTGATCTCCGTCGGCGGCCGGATGCACACCCAGGACGAGGCCACCTCCTTCATCGAGGCCTTCCTGGCGACCCCGTACTCCGGCGAGGAGCGCCACACCCGCCGCATCGACATGCTCTCCGCGTACGAGCAGACCGGCGAGCTCCCCCCGATCCCGGCCCACCACCCGCAGGACCAGTAGGACGCCCCGTGCCGCCGGACCCGCGGGGTCCGGCGGCACTGCCGTTCCCGCGGCCGCCCCGGCAACCGCCGGCGGCGGCAGACCCGAGGAGAGCAGCCGTGCCCGAGGGGCATACGATCCACCGCCTCGCCCAGGACCACACCGAGCGGTTCGCCGCCCGGCCGGTCCGGGTGAGCAGCCCGCAGGGCCGGTTCGCCGAGAGTGCCGCGCTGCTCGACGGGCGTGAGCTGGAGAGTGCCGAGGCGCACGGCAAGCACCTGTTCCTCGAGCTCGGCGACGCCTGGATCCACATCCACCTCGGCCTCTTCGGCAAGCTCGGCTTCGGCCCCGCCCCGGCGCCGCCCGCGGCGGACACGGTGCGGCTGCGGCTGCTGAACGAGGAGCACTACGCCGATCTGCGCGGGCCGACCGCCTGCGCGCTGATCGGCGAGGCGGAGAAGAAGGCGATACACGACCGGCTCGGCCCCGACCCGCTGCGGGCCGGCGACGATCCGGACCGCGCATGGAAGAGGATCTCCCGCTCCCGGACCACCGTCGCCGCGCTGCTGATGGACCAGAAGGTCGTCGCGGGCGTCGGCAACGTCTACCGGGCCGAGGTGCTCTTCCGGCACGGCATCGACCCGTACCGCCAGGGCAGGGACCTGCTGCGCACGGAGTGGGAGGCCATGTGGGCGGACCTCGCCGTGCTCATGCGCGAGGGCGTGCGCAAGAACCGGATCGACACGGTCCGCGACGAGCACCTGCCGGAGGCGATGGGCCGGCCGCCGCGGGTCGACGACCACGGGGGCGAGGTCTACGTCTACCGGCGGGCGCACCAGCCCTGCCACATCTGCGGGGACGGGATCCGTACCGCCGACCTCGCGGCCCGCAACCTCTTCTGGTGCCCCACCTGCCAGTCCCGCTGAGCCGGCGCCACCGAGCCGGCGCCACTGTGCCGGCGCCACCGAGCCGGCGCCCCTGACCCGCGTCGCACCGGTGCCCGGCGGAGCCGGGTGCCCCGGAGGCGTCAACGCGGTGGCCGGTTTGTCACCCCGGCGGGTGCTGTCCGTGCGTCGCCCGGCCGCGCGGTCACCGCGTACCCGGCGTTTTCGGACACCCCGGACCGCCGCCCGGCCGACAACGGCCCCTCCGGTCCGGGGGTCCCCCTGCGCGGGCACAGCCAGGATGGATAGGGTCCGAAAGACATGGCCGGAGCACGTGTGGAGACGCTCATGGCCCGGGCGCGCATGCTGTCGCACCGGGCACGCACCGCCCTGCGCAAATCCGCCGTCGACTACTTCCGCGGCGACGCCTCCGACTGGCTGGCCTTCGCCGGGCTGCTCGCGACCGTACCCGCCATCGCCTGCGGCACGCTCATGCTCCCGGTGTGGTTCTCGCCCGCCGCGCTCGTCCTCCCCATCGTCGCGGGCGGCCTGCTCCTGCGCCCCGCCAGCCTCCTCGCCCTCTACGCGGCCTCCGCGGCCGCCCTGATCGTCGAGGCCCTCGTCCTCGGCCCCTACACCGAGGGCCCGGCCCGGGTCACCCCCGGAACCGTCCTGGTCGTGGCCGCCTGTGGATTCTTCGGGCTGGTCATCGCCCAGTTCCGCAGCCGCGTCGGGGTGCCCTGGCGGCGCGGCGGCACCATGCTCTTCGACCTGCGCGAACGCATCCGGGTCCAGAGCAAGCTGCCCGCCCTGCCCCGCGGCTGGCACCGCGAGATGGCCCTGCGCCCCGCCGGCGGCCAGTCCTTCTCCGGCGACTTCGTCGTCGCCGCCCGCACCAACGGCGGCCGCACCCTGGAGATCGTCCTGACCGACGTCTCCGGCAAGGGCATGGAGGCCGGCTCCCGCGCCCTGCTCCTGTCCGGCGCCTTCGGCGGCCTCCTCGGCGCCCTGCCGCCGCACGGCTTCCTGCCCGCCGCCAACGGCTACCTCCTGCGCCAGGACTGGGACGAGGGCTTCGCCACCTCCATCCACCTCGTCCTGGACCTGGAGACCGGCGACTACGAACTCCTCTCCGCCGGCCACCTGCCCGCCCTCCAGCTCTCCGCCGGAACCGGCCGCTGGCAGGAGAAGGCCGGCGACGGCCCGCTGCTCGGCGTCTACGACGGCGCCGAGTTCGAACCCACCCGCGGCAACCTGCGCCGCGGCGACGTCCTGATGCTCTTCACCGACGGGCTCGTCGAGACCGCCGACCGCGACATCAGCGAGGGCATCGACCGCCTCACCGGCGAGGCCGACCGGTACGTGGCCGCCGGCTGGGAGGGCGCCGCCTGGCACCTCATCGAGAAGGTCGCCAAGGACGTCAACGACGACCGGGCCCTGCTGCTGATCCGCCGCGCCCCGTAGCCGCCGGCCCATGGGTGGGGTTCTCCCCACCCCCGATACGCCGGGCTCCGCCATGGCCGCCGCCCGGCCCCGCTCCATAGCGTCGGGACGCGCACACGAACGTACGCGAGACGACCACACGGCGGAGGCGGTTGACCCATGGGGTTCCGGAGCAGCAGGCGGCAGCGGGAGAGCGGGCAGGGGGCGGCGCAGGGCACCACGGCCGCCGTCGAACTGCGCGGAGTGCGGCGCGCGTACGGGCGCGGCGCCGCCACCGTCCACGCGCTGCGCGGCATCGACCTCAGCCTGCCGCGCGGCAGCTTCACCGCCGTCATGGGGCCCTCCGGCTCCGGCAAGTCCACCTTCCTGCAGTGCGCCGCCGGACTCGACGTGCCGACCGCAGGCTCCGTCCGCCTCGGCGGCACCGAGATCACCGGCATGAACGAGAACGAGCTCACCGAGCTCCGCCGCAGCCGCCTCGGCTTCGTCTTCCAGGCCTTCAACCTGCTGCCCTCCCTCACCGTCGAGCAGAACGTGCTGCTCCCGATGCGCCTCGCCGGCGCCCGCCAGGACCGCGCCCGGGCCGCCGACCTGCTCGCCCGCGTCGGCCTCGACGGCAAGGGCCACCGCCGCCCCGCCGAGCTCTCCGGCGGCCAGCAGCAGCGCGTCGCCATCGCCCGCGCCCTGATCACCCGGCCCGACGTGGTCTTCGCCGACGAGCCCACCGGCGCCCTGGACACCACCACCGCCGCCGAGGTCCTCGGCCTGCTGCGGGCCGCCGTCGACTCCCTCGGCGCCACCGTCGTCATGGTCACCCACGACCCGGCCGCCGCCGCCCACGCCGACCAGGTGCTCTTCCTCGCCGACGGACTCATCGCCGACCGGCTCCCGAACAGCTCCGCCGCCACCATCGCCGCCCGGATGACCGCCCTCACCGCACCGGCGTACACGGGAGCGGCCGCCTGATGCCGCTCCACCGCCCCAACGGCCTGGCGCGCGCGGCGGTGCGCCTGCGCCCCGCCGCGTTCGCCGGCACCTTCATCGCCCTGCTCATGACCGTCGCCGTCACCGCCGCCTGCGGGATCCTGCTGGAGACCGGGGAACGGGCCCGCTCGGAGCCCACCCGGTACGCCGCCGCACCGGTGGTCGTCGCCGCCGACCAGCAGGTCCGGCTGCGGGTCGGCCGCGGCGACGGCGCCTACGAGACCACCGCCCGCGTCCCCGACCGCGCCCGCCTCGACGCCGCCCTGCTCGACCGCCTCGCCCCGCTGGGGCGGGCGGTGCCGGACGTGGTGTTCCCCGTACGGGCGGCCGCGGGGCCGGGAGCCCCCGGCGGACCCGACACCGAGGCCGGCGGGTGGGGGGCCACCGCCTTCACCGGGGCCGCGCTGCGCGAAGGACGGGCCCCGCAGGCCGCCGGGGAGGTCGTCCTCGGCACGGCCGGGGCCGGGGCGCTCGGGGCCCGCGGCGAGCGGATCGCCCTGGAGACCCCCGCCGGCCCGCGCGAGTTCCGGGTCGTCGGGCGGGCCGACGGCCCCGGCGTGTGGTTCTCCGACGCCGAGGCCCGGGCCCTCTCCGGTCACCCCGACGCCCTCGACGCCGTCGTCCTGCTCGGCCCCGGCGACCCCGAGGCCCTCGCCGACCGGGCCCGCGCCGCCCTCGACGGGCGCGCCCGGGTCCTCACCGGCGCCGCCCGCGCCGTGGACCCGCAGCTCGACGGGGCCAAGCAGCTCCTGTCCGGCATCGGCGGCTCCTTCGGCGGCACCGCCACCCTCGTCGCCGTCTTCACCGCCGCCGCGACGGTCGCGCTCTCCGTCGGCCAGCGCTCCCGCGAGTTCGCCCTGCTGCGCGCCCTCGGAGCCACCCCGCGGCAGATCCGCCGCACCATCGCCACCGAAGCCCTGCTCGTCGCACCGGCTGCCGGCGCGCTCGGCTGCATACCCGGCACCGCGCTGGCCGCCTGGTGGTTCGGGCAGCTGAAGCAGAAGGGCGCGATCCCGGCCGGCGTCGACCTCGCCGTCTCCTGGATCCCCCTCGCCTCGGCCGTCGCCCTCGGCCTCGTCACCGCCCTCGTCGCCGGCTGGGCCGCCGCCCGCCGCCCCGCCCGCATCCGCCCGGGCCAGGCCCTCGCCGCCGCCGCGGTCGAACGCCTGCGCCCCGGGTGGATCCGTACGCCGCTCGGCCTCGCCGCACTCGCCGGCGGAACCGCCTGCGCCGGCCTCGCCGCCACCGGCAGCGGCGATGACGCCGCCAATGCCGCACTGGGCGTCGTCATGCTGTTCATGCTCGCCGTGGCCCTGCTCGGCCCGCTGATCGCCCGCGCCTGCACCGCCGTCCTCGGCCTCCCGCTGCGCGCCGGCGGGGCCTCGGGGTCGCTGGCCGCCGCCAACTCCCGCACCCACGCCCGCCGGCTCGCCTCCGCGATCACCCCGATCGTGCTCGCCACGGCCTTCTCCTCGACCCTGCTCTTCCTGCACACGAGCGAGGAGCGGGCCGTCCGGCAGCAGCAGGAGGCGGGCCTGCTCGCCGACCACGTCGTCCCCGATCCGGGCGCGGCCGCAGTGGACCCGGCCGCAGCGGACCCGGCCGCAGCGGACCCGGCCGCGCTCGGCGCCGGAGCCGGGGTGCCGGTCACCCGTACCGCGGTCCTCGCCGAGGTCGGCACCGGGGGCGACCGCCGCCTGGAGAGCGCAACCGCCCAGGGCGTCCCCTCCGGCGCCGGCCTCGCCGCCGTCCAGGACCTCGGCGTCCGCGAGGGCAGCCTCGCCCGCCTGCGCCCCGGCACCGTCGCCCTCGACCGCACCCTCGCCGACGCCGCGCGCGCCGGAGTCGGCGACCGCATCGCCCTGCGCCTGCCCGACGGGACACCGGCCGCCCCCGAGGTCGTCGCCGTCTACACCCGCGGCCTCGGCCTCGGCCAGGTCACCCTGCCGGCCACGGACCTCGCCGGCCGCACCACCGCCGGGCGCCCCACGGAACTCCTGCTCCGCGGGCCGGTCCCGGCCGCCGCCGCGGGCGCCGCGATCCCGGCCGCGCAGTGGACCGCCCGGCAGAGCCAGGACCGGGAGCTCAACGCCTGGGCCAACACCGCCATGGCGGCCGTCCTCGGCGGCTTCGCGGCCGTCGCCGCGGCCAACACCCTGGTCATGACCGTCCTCGACCGCCGCCGCGAACTGCGGATGCTGCGCCTCGTCGGCTCCACCCGCCGCCAGGTGCTGCGCATGCTGCGCTGGGAGGCCCTGCTCATCGGCGGCGCGGGCACCGCCCTCGGCACCGCGATCGCCCTGGCCACCCTGTTCCCGCTGGCCAAGGCCGTCACCGGGGCGCCCCCGCACATCCCGCCGCTGCTCTACGCCTCCCTCGCGGCGGCCGTGCTCGGCCTCGGTCTGGCCGCGACGCTGATCCCGGGCCGCTGGGCCCTGCGGACCACGGCCCGGCCCTGACCCCGGGCGGCCCGTCAGTCGAAGCGGATGTGCCGGACACCGACCAGCGCGCGCCGCAACCGCCCGCGCAGCGCCCCGTCGGTGTCCGGCGCGGCCCGCAGCCCCGACAGCTCCGCGACCCGGCCCGCCACCTGGGACACGGTCAGGCGGTCGGTGGCCAGCTGGTCGGCGAACTCCGGCCCGCGCAGCGCCTCCAGGCAGCCGTCCAGCCGGGACACCGCGAAGCCCTCCCGCTTCAGGCCGCGCCCGAGACCGCGCTCGCGCAGCCGGCGCAGTACGGTCTCCCGCTCGGCCAGCAGCGCGAAGTGCCGTACGTCGTGGCCCGCCTCCCGCAGCCGCCCCACGGTCTCCTCCAGGTACCGCGGCTCGGTGACCGTCATCGGCACCAGCACCGGCCCCGGATGCCGCCGCGCGGCCAGATCCAGTACCTCGAACACGCCCTGCCGCCACGCCGACAGGTCCTGGAAGTCCCCGCGCAGCGGCGCCGGCAGCATCCGGTGCAGCCCGAAGCCCACGTGCTCCGGATCGCACACCACACTGCCCGGCAGCCGCCGGTGCAGCTCGTACGCGGTCTGCGTCTTCCCGCCCCCGAAGGGCCCGTTGAGCCAGACGATCACCGGGCCACCGCCGACCAGGGGCTGATGCCCAGCCTGCCGGTGTTGCCGAGGTCCACCGGCGCCGTCAGCTCCGCGGTGACCCGGGGTGCGCCCGGCTTGGGCGTCACCTCCACCGCCCAGCCCTCGACGGCGGCCACGTCGGACCGGGTCACCAGGTTGCGCCACAGCATCCCGAAGGACGCCGCCTGCCCCGGCTGGAGCGTCACCCGCTCGGCGGGCGCGTCCATGCTCGGCACGCCCGAGGCGACGCCGGCCGAGCCGTGCCCGACCTCCGCCTCCACCGGCGCCCGCTTCCTGTCCAGCAGCCTGATCTGCGGATAGCCGTCGAGCTCGTACGGCGCCGTGCCGCAGTTGACCAGCTGCACGCTCGCGATCCGCAGCCCCATCGCGGAATCCCCGCCGCTTTCGAGCACCCGCACCCCGCCCTCGGGGCACGCCCCGGCGGACGCCGGTGCCGAGGGGGCCGACGGGGCCGGCGGTGCCGGCGGTGCCGCCAGGGCCGGTCCGCCGGCGGGGGACTCCGGCCGCGCAGCGCCCGGGCCGCCGCCCGGCTGCGCCGCCGCGCTCGGCCCCGGTGCGGCCGCCGGGGCGGGCGGCGTACTGCATCCCGCGAGCACCGCCACGGCCGCCGCGGCTCCCACCAGTCCTGCTGTCCTGCGTATGGCACCCATCCGCCGACCGTACGCCACCCACCCCAACACCACCCGCCCCGTGGCCCCCCGGCGTGGCGCCCCCCGGCCCACCCGCCCTACCCCTCCCACCCCGCGCTGCCCGCCCGGCCCCGGCCTGCCCGGGCCCGCCCGGCCCAGCCTGCCCGGCCCGACCGGCCCCCGCCCTCCCGGCCCGGCCCCGGCCTGCCCGGCCCCGTCCTGCCCGCCTCGCCCGGCCCCGCCCTGACCCGCCCGTCCCGCCCGGCCCTCCCGGCCCGGCCCTCCCGGCCCTGCCCCGCCCGACCTCGCCCCGTCCGGCCCTGTCGTGCCCGACCCCGCCCTGACCCGCCCGGCCTTCCCTGCCCGGCCCAGCTCCGCCCGGCCCGCCCCGACCGGCCGCTCAGGCCGCCCGGCCCGGCCCCGCCCCCACCCGCCCGGCCCGCTCAGGCGAGCCCGGCCCTGACCGCCCGGACCCGCCCCGCTGGGCCTGTCCTGCCTGCCCCTCCCGGCCCGCCCTGCCCGGATCCGCCCGTCCGTCCCTGCCCCGACCCGACCGGCCCGCTCAGGCCCGGCCCCGCCGCGCCGGACGCGCCCGCCCTGGCCCCCGACCGGCCCGCCCGCGTGCCCGCCCTGCCCCCGCCCCGCGCTGCCCGACCGGGCCCGCCCCTACCGGCCCACCCTGCTCGCCCGGCCAGACACCTCCCCGGCCCGCCCCTCCCTGCCCGCCGTGTCCGGGCCGCACCGCTCGCCCCTCCCTGCCCGCCCTGCTCCGCCCGGCCAGACCCCTGCCCGGCCCGCCCGGCCCGGCCCCGTCCGGCCCTGTCCTGCCCGCCTCGCCCGGCCCTCCCGGCCCGCCCCGCCGGAACCGACCCGCCCCGTGCGGCCCAGCTCGACCCCGCCCGGCCCGGACCCGCCCCGTTCGGCCCAGCTCGACCCCGCCCGGTCCGGTCTGATGGCCTCCCCGGTTCCGCCCGCCCGGGCCGGGGGCGGAGTCGCGCCGGCTGGTCGGGACGTGAGCCGGGGACCGGCCACTCTTTCCGGATTGGCCCGTCCGCCGCCGCCCGCCGGGCCCCTACCGTGCCCCGCATGGACCGCACCCTCGCCGCCGACCTCGCCCGCCTCCCCGAGCTGCTGGAGGCCACCCGCCGCGCCGCCGCCGACGCCCTCGCAGCCCTCGGCGAGCGTCCCGTCGTACCGCCGCCCCCGGCGCACCCGCCGGCCCCCGAGCCGCTCCCGGAGCGGGCCGCCGGCACCGAGGCCGCCCTCGACGCCTTCGCCCGGCGCTGGGCGCCCCGCCTGTCGGCCTCGGCCGGCCCCCGCTACCTCGGCTTCGTCACCGGCGGCGCCACCCCGGCCGCCCTCGCCGGTGACTGGCTGACCGCCGCCCACGACCAGAACTCCAACTCCGCCCTCGACGGCGCCGGCCAGGACCTGGAGCGCGAGACCGCCGGCTGGCTCCGCGAGCTGTTCGGCCTCGGCGCCGCGCACAGCGGCACCTTCGTCAGCGGAGCCACCCAGTCCAACACCACCGGACTCGCCATCGCCCGCGAATGGCTCGGCGAGCGCCTCGGGGTCTCCCCGGCCGAGTACGGGGCCGCCGCCCTCGGCCCCGTCCGCGTGCTCTCCGGCGCTCCGCACTCCTCCATCGCCAAGGCCCTGTCCGTCCTGGGTCTCGGCCGCACCAGCCTGGTACAGGTGCCCACCCTCCCCGGCCGCGAGGCCGTCGACCCCGCCGCCCTCGACCGCGCGCTCGCGGACACCCACGGCCCCGCCGTCGTCGTGGCCAACGCGGGCACCGTCAACACCGTCGACTTCGACGACCTGCGCGCCGTCGCCGCCCTGAAGGACCGCCACGACTTCTGGCTGCACACCGACGCCGCCTTCGGCGCCTTCGCCGCGCTCTCCCCGCAGCACGCCCACCTCGTCGACGGCCTCGACGCCTCCGACTCCGTCTGCATCGACCTCCACAAGTGGCTCAACGTCCCCTACGACAGCGCCGTCCAGTTCACCCGCCGCCCCGACCTCCAGGCGCGCGTCTACCAGAACGCCGCCGCCTACCTCGGCCCGCTCGGCGAGCACCCCGACCTGGTCCACCTCACCCCCGAGAACTCCCACCGGCTGCGCGCCCTCGCCGCCTGGTTCACGCTGCGCGCGTACGGCAGGGAGGGCCACCGGGAGATCGTCGAGCGCGACATCGCCTGCGCCCGGGCCCTCGGCGCGGAGCTGGAACAGGACCCGGCCTTCCGCCTCCTCGCCCCGGTCCGCCTCAACGTCGTCTGCTTCACCCTCGCCGGCGACGCCCCCGACCCGGCCCGGCTCACGGCCCTGCGGGAGGCCGCGGCAGGCGAGGTGTTCGTCACCCCGACCGTGTACGCGGGAACCCCCGCGCTGCGCGCGGCGTTCTCCAACTGGCGCACCACCCAGGCGGATGTGCGCCGCGCGGCACGGGCCCTGCGGGCAGCGGCGCACGGGACGGCGAAGGGAACCGCATGACACGGCAGTCGCTCACCCTCGCGGAGGTCGAGGCCCTGGCGCGCGCCGCGCACGAGGGGCAGACCGACAAGGCCGGCCGGCCGTACGCGGAGCACCTCGCGGCGGTGGCGGAGGGCGTCCGCTCCCGCGGCGGCAGCGCGGAGCAGCAGGCGGCGGCCTGGCTGCACGACGCCGTCGAGGACGAGGCCCTCAGCCTGGCCTGGCTGGATTCCGCTGCTCTCCCGCAGGCGGTGAAGGACATGGTCCTGGCGGTCACCAAGCGCCCGGGGGAGCCGGTCGAGGAGTACGCGGCCCGCATCCTCGCCACCCCGGGAGCCCTGCTGGTCAAGGAGGCGGACCTGGCCCACAACGCCGATCCCGTACGCCTGTCCGCCCTGGACGCGCCCACCCGCGAGCGCCTCGCGGCGAAGTACGCCCGCGTGCGCTCCCTCCTCGGCCTGCCCACGCCGTGACGCGCCGCTGGCGGAAAACCGTCGCCGACGGACGCTCAGCGGGCGGATAGCCGGGCCCCGTTGGTGGGAGGATGGTCCGTACGGGGGTGTGCGCGGCCGTGCGCCCCAGGCCGAGCCGGGGACGACCGAAGGTGTGATCAGTAGTGGCCATTTCGCTGTCAGTGGTGGTTCTTTTGGCGGTCATCCTGGTGGTGCTGATCCGCGGCAACCACATCAAGGCCGGCCCCGCGATCGTCGCCGTCCTCTTCGGGTTCTTCCTGGCGTCCAGCTCCATCGCCCCGGACGTCAACCGCTTCCTGAACTCCCTCGCGGACACCATCGCCGGCATCAAGCTCTAGCCCGGCAGCAGCGGGACGGCGAGATGCCGTGGGACGCACCGGAAGATAGGCTGAAAACGGCATCAGTACGGCGTAGCGGACCGAGAGTCTCCCCTCGGCGTCCCGTACGACCCTGCCGCGGGCATCGGAGCCGTCACGCCTCACCGGCCGTACCGGCACCCTCTCCAAGGCAGGTTGAACGATGAACCGCACGCGCCGTCTTGCAGCCCTCGCGCTCCTCGCGGCCCCCGCGCTCGCGGTGGGCCCGGCCCTCGCCGCACACGCCTCGACCCTCGAGGCCCCCGCCGCCGCGAAGTGCAACGTCGAGGTGGATTCAGCCGGCAAATACCACCTGTGGGGCGAGCAATTCCCCGCCGGCACCACCGTGACCTACTCCGGATCCGCCTCGGGTTCCGTCCCCACCGACACCTCGGGGCGGTTCGACGTCGGCGGCCTGAGCGGAAGCACGTATGTGGTCAAGACGGCCGACGGCAAGACCACCGTCCACTGCACCCAGGTCATGCACTGAGCGGACCGGAACGGCTCAGGGCCAGGCGGAGGAAACGCCCTCCGACCTGGCCCTGAGCCGATCTGGAGCGGGTGACGGGAATCGAACCCGCGTAGCTAATTTGGAAGATCGCGTACGCGCCTGCGGCTTGACCAGCCAAGCCCCTGACCGGCACGTCCCCGCCGCCTCCCCGCCATTCCCCGCGGCTCCCCACAGAAGCCCTCCCGTTTGGGCACGCGGGGGACACGGCCTGTCGGCCCCTGGGGGACAGAGTGGCGAGCGGTATACGCGGTTGCGGCACATCACTGCCACATCGCAGGATGCCGGCCAGGGAGGGGTCATGGAACGAAACGAGTTGATGCGCCTGCTGGCCGGTGACGACGCGGCATCCAAGGCTGCTCTGGCGGCCCTCGTCGGCGGCGGCGAGTACGTCGTTTGGTGGGACTGGATCATGTCCTCGGAGGCCCATGCCCAAGTCTTGACAACCCGCCTTCGGGGTATGCGGCGAAGGGGCATGGAGACCCTGGGGGTGGAGCGAGCGGCGCAGATCCTCACCGAGCGCGCCCAGCCGATCCTCAGCGGATTGGTCAGAGCCCCCGATGGGTCGTGGGGCTTCAGGTTCTTCCTCACCGAAGACGGTGGCGCACTGGTGGCCTGCATCGGCATACGGCGGCCCGATAAGCGCCCATAGCACCCAGCCGAGGCCACCGCCTCCTCTGCCCAGCCCACTCCGCCCACGAAGGATTACCAGCGTTCAGCTAGCAGGAGCCTGCGCGAGGCCACGGAACAAGGGGTCACCTACCAAAACCGGTAGGTGACCCCTTGGTTTGCCCTGGCGGGATTGGCACCAGCGACACCCTGTCGGCCGTCTTCGTTGATGTCGACGATGGATGTCAGAGGACGGTCACCACCAGGACCACTTCTTCTTGCTCAGCTCGCGCAGCTTGGCTTGCGCTTCCCTCTGCTCCACCTGAGCGATCCCACGCCGCGTCCAGCGCCCTTGATGCTTGGCGCACTGCCCGCTCCCCATGATCGCCTTGTTTCGGCACCGGCCTCCGCTCTTCGTCACCGCGCCGCACCTCGGTTGCGTCACATCGCCCCCTCCTCGCCCACCCGACGTGGGCGCTCCTTGCAAAGGTGTCGGAAGCGCCGAGGAGCAGGAAGGGCGCACCGGGACGCCCTGGGAGCTCAAGGGGCACACAGCCCGCCGCTGCCGACCGAGAGGAGCATGAACGTGGATATCGCCGACCTTGCGTCATCGGCCGCGTGACCAGCGCAGATTGGTGTGAGGGGAGAACCTTCGGGCGATGTCCACTGTTGCCACTGCTGTCCGCTCGATCTCGCATCCGACTGGCATGCTGGACCGGCTGGCGGTCTACGCGGCTGCCCCCACCGATCTGACTTTCTTGCACGGCAGCAAGGAGCGCTGTACGGGCGTACATCGCCGCCAACACCGTGGAACCGCGTCGGCGTGGTCGTCTGGCGGTGGCTGCCTGATGGCTGGAAAGCGTCGTCCGTTCGGACGAGTCAGGAAGTTGCCGTCCGGTCGGTACCAGGCGCGCTATGTCGGGCCTGACGGGCAGCTCCGCCCTGCGCCGGAGACGTTTCGGACCAAGCGTGACGCGGACGACTGGTTGGCCGACAAGCAGACGGAGATGCGGCGGGGTGACTGGCTGGATCCGGACGCTGGAAAGGTCCCCTTCGGGTCGTACGTCGTCGCCTGGGTCAAGGAACGGGAGCTGACCAGCACCACCCGCCAGCTGTACGGCTCGCTGCTCAAGCACCACCTGGAGCCGGCGTTCGGAGCCGTCAACGTTGCAGACATCTCGGCTCCTCTCGTGCGGCGCTGGCGCGCTGACAAGCTCGCTGCCGGCACCGGCCCGACGACGGTGGCCAAGGCCTACGCCCTCCTGCGCGCCATCCTGGGCACGGCCCTGTCGGACCAGCTGATCAAGCGGAACCCTTGCCAGATCAAGGGTGCGAGCATGGTGCACACTCCCGAGCGACCCACCGCCACGGTGAAGGAGGTCTACGCCCTGGCCGATGCCGTCGACCCCCGTTTCCGCGGCCTCGTTCTCATGGCCGGATTCCTCGGCCTGCGGTGGGGTGAGCTGATCGGGCTGCACCGTCGGGACGTCGACCTGGAGCACGGGTCGGTGCGCGTCCGGCGGTCCGTCGCCGAGCTGGGCAACGGGCAGCGGGAGATCAAGGCCCCCAAGAGTGCCGCGGGCAAGCGGACGGTCTCCATCCCTGGCGTGATCGTCCAGGACATTCGGGAGCACCTGAAGAAGTACGCCGAGCCCGGGGCCGATGGGCGGGTCTTCGTCGGGGCCAAGAGAGCCACCCCGCGCCGGAACCACTTCAACCGGCTGTGGCGGAAGGCCTGCAGGGAGGCCGGCGTCAGCGGGCTGCACTTCCACGATCTCCGGCACACGGGGAACACCCTTGCCGCGTCCACCGGGGCGAGCACCCGAGAGCTGATGGCGCGCATGGGCCACAGCACCGCCCGTGCCGCGCTGATCTACCAGCACGCCAGTGCGGAACGGGACCGGCTGATTGCTGGCGCGCGCAGCGGGTTGGTGGAGAAGAGCCGCGGGGGCACGGAACGCGATCCGGAGCCCGAGGCGCACGCGGGGGACACACCAGGCTGATCCAGGCCTTCGGAAACGACTCAGGGCCAGGCGGAGGAAACATCCTCTGACCTGGCCCTGAGTCATTCTGAGCGGGTGACGGGAATCGAACCCGCGTAGCTAGTTTGGAAGACTAGTGCTCTACCATTGAGCTACACCCGCATACATACGCGCAGGTCCGGGGACCGCGGCACGGTGAGCATCCTAGCGGGTCGGGGCGGGGGAGTCACACCGCATTGCGTGCCCGTACGCGGGCCGAGCGGCGGGCGGCCCGAAAGCTTCGAGAAACGCCGCGTGTCGGAGGGTCTCCGGCCATGTACCCTACGTGTCGCACCGACGGGGTGTGGCGCAGCTTGGTAGCGCGTCCGCTTTGGGAGCGGAAGGTCGTCGGTTCGAATCCGGCCACCCCGACCACCACCATCGCCATCGCCATCGCGAAGATCGCGTTGTGGGCTGATTGCCGCTTGCGGTTACTATGCAAGCTGCGTGCCCGTGTGTCTGATGTACCGGGCCCGATCCGCTGAAACGCTGAATCGCAGCGACAGCAGACCCCAGCAGTCAGCCACAAGGAGACCGAACCGTGAAGAGCGCCGTGGAGACCCTGAACCCGACTCGGGTTCGGCTCACTGTCGAGGTGCCCTTCGAGGAGCTCAAGGACAGCCTCGACGCGGCGTACAAGAAGATCAACCAGCAGGTCACGGTGAAGGGCTTCCGCAAGGGCAAGATCCCGGCCCGCGTCATCGACCAGCGCTTCGGCCGCGGTGCGGTGCTGGAGGAGGCCGTCAACGACGCCCTCCCGAAGTTCTACACCGAGGCCGTCAACGAGGCCGACCTGAACCCGCTGGGCCAGCCCGAGGTCGACATCACCGAGCTGAAGGACGGCGAGCTGCTGGCCTTCACCGCCGAGGTCGACGTGCGTCCCGAGATCGAGATCCCGGACTTCTCCGGCATCGAGGTCGAGGTCGACGCGGTCGAGGTCTCCGACGAGGACGTCGAGAAGTCCGTCGAGCAGCTGCGCAACCGCTTCGCGTCCACCAAGGACGTCGAGCGCGCCGCCGCCGAGGGTGACGTCGTCACCATCGACCTCGAGGCCAAGGTCGACGGCGAGGTCCTGCCGGACGGCGTCGCCTCCGACGTCTCCTACACCATCGGCTCGGGCGAGCTCCTCGACGGCATCGACGAGGCCGTCAAGGGCCTCGAGGCCGGCGGCGAGGCCACCTTCACCTCGCAGCTGAAGGGCGGCTCCGCCGAGGGCAAGGACGCCGAGGTCACCGTCAAGGTCACCAAGGTGTCCGCCAAGGAGCTGCCGGAGCTGGACGACGAGTTCGCGCAGATGGCGAGCGAGTTCGACACCCTCGAGGACCTCAAGGCCGACAGCCGCAAGCGCCTCGAGAACATGAAGCAGTACGACCAGGCCACGCAGGCCCAGGAGCGCGTCCTGGAGAAGCTGCTGGAGCTCGTCGAGGTGCCGATCCCCGAGAAGCTGCTCGAGGACGAGGTCAACACCCGCAAGCACAACCTGGAGCACCACCAGCTCGGCCAGATGGGCCTGACGCTGGAGAAGTACCTGGAGTTCCAGGGCAAGACGGTCGAGGAGTTCGACGCCGAGACCAAGGAGCAGGCGATCAAGGGCATCAAGACCCAGTTCGTCCTGGACGCCCTGGTCAACAAGGAGAAGCTGGGCGTCAACCAGGAGGAGCTGACCGAGCACCTCATGCGCCGCGCCGCCTCCTCCGGCATGTCCCCCGACCAGTTCGCCCAGGCGGTCGTCGAGGGCGGCCAGGTCCCGATGCTCGTCGGCGAGGTCGCCCGCGGCAAGGCGCTGGCGCTGGTCGTCGAGGCCGCCAAGGTCGTGGACACCAACGGTGAGGTCATCGACCTGTCCGACGAGGAGGACGAGGCCGAGGCCGGCGACGCCGCCGCCGAGACCGTCGAGGCCGACGCCGCCGAGGGCGACGCCGAGGCCAAGTAAGGCCGCGCCGCCACCGGCACCAGCAGTACCCCGGAGGGGCCCGTACGCCTGGCGTGCGGGCCCCTTCCGCATCCTGCCCCGGAAGGCCGCCGGCACGGCCTCCGTACGGCCTCCGTACGGCCTCGGCGCGGCCTCCGGAAGGCCCCCGGACCTTGCGCTCCGAGCGAACAGTTCGGGAAGCGGGATGGCGTTGTCCGACCTGCGCGTTAGGGTCCATGAATACGAGGGCACGGGAGTACCCGGACGCCGGCGGAGAGCTCCGCACCGGCCGGTCCGCGCCCCAGAACGAGACGCTGAGACGGCATGTGGCCGTCGGAGACGAGCAGGTGGATACGTGACGAATCTGAAGCCTTACGCCGCGGGTGAGCCGTCCATCGGTGGCGGCCTCGGCGACCATGTCTACAACCGGCTGCTCGGCGAGCGCATCATCTTCCTCGGCCAGCAGGTCGACGACGAGATCGCTAACAAGATCACGGCGCAGCTCCTCCTCCTGGCCGCCGAGCCGGAGAAGGACATCTTCCTGTACATCAACAGCCCCGGCGGCTCGGTGACGGCGGGCATGGCGGTCTACGACACCATGCAGTACATCCCGAACGACGTCGTCACCATCGGCATGGGCATGGCGGCCTCCATGGGCCAGTTCCTGCTCACCGGCGGCACCCCGGGCAAGCGCTTCGCGCTCCCGAACACCGACATCCTGATGCACCAGGGCTCCGCCGGCATCGGCGGCACCGCCTCGGACATCAAGATCCAGGCCCAGTACCTGCTGCGCACGAAGCAGCGCATGGCGGAGATCACCGCGCACCACTCCGGCCAGACCGTGGAGACCATCATCCGCGACGGCGACCGCGACCGCTGGTTCACGGCGGAGGAGGCCAAGGAGTACGGCCTCATCGACGAGATCATCTCCGCCGCGTCCCTGGTCCCGGGCGGCGGCGGCACCGGGGCCTGATCCCGGCCCCGGCGGCGGCCGGGGCCCGCACGGGGACCCGTACGCCCGCCCGCACCAGGCAAGCCTCAGCCCGCAGAACGCCACCAGGATGGTGAACACCCACATGCACATGAACAACCTCTCTCCCGCGAGCGGCCTCTACACCGGGCCGCAGGTCGACAACCGCTACGTCGTCCCCCGCTTCGTCGAGCGCACCTCCCAGGGCGTGCGCGAGTACGACCCGTACGCGAAGCTGTTCGAGGAGCGCGTGATCTTCCTCGGCGTGCAGATCGACGACGCCTCCGCCAACGACGTCATGGCGCAGCTGCTGTGCCTGGAGTCGATGGACCCCGACCGCGACATCTCGATCTACATCAACAGCCCCGGCGGTTCCTTCACGGCGCTGACCGCCATCTACGACACGATGCAGTTCGTGAAGCCGGACATCCAGACGGTCTGCATGGGCCAGGCGGCCTCCGCCGCCGCGGTCCTGCTCGCCGCCGGCACCCCGGGCAAGCGCATGGCCCTGCCGAACGCCCGCGTGCTGATCCACCAGCCGTCCGGCGGCACCGGCCGCGAGCAGCTCTCCGACCTGGAGATCGCGGCCAACGAGATCCTGCGCATGCGCGACCAGCTGGAGACCATGCTGGCCAAGCACTCGTCCACGCCGATCGAGAAGATCCGCGAGGACATCGAGCGCGACAAGATCCTCACGGCCGAGGACGCCCTGGCGTACGGCCTGATCGACCAGATCGTCTCCACCCGCAAGATGAACGCGGTCTGATCCTTGCCGCCAATTGGCGCGGACACGCCGCAGGATTCGGCTGTGTGAACCGCGCCAAGGGGGCCCCGTACGGGGCCCCCGGCAAGGTACCGTCGGATATGAGGCACCAGGAGCCGCTGAACCAAGCGTCTCCCAGGCGAAGGGGAAGCACCTCGTGGCACGCATCGGTGACGGCGGCGACCTGCTCAAGTGCTCGTTCTGCGGAAAGAGCCAGAAGCAGGTGAAGAAGCTCATCGCAGGACCCGGTGTGTACATCTGCGACGAGTGCATCGACCTCTGCAACGAGATCATCGAGGAGGAGCTCGCGGAGACGAGCGAGGTCCGGTGGGAGGAACTCCCCAAGCCCCGCGAGATCTACGAGTTCCTGGAGAGCTACGTCGTCGGCCAGGAGCCGGCGAAGAAGGCGCTCTCCGTGGCGGTGTACAACCACTACAAGCGCGTCCAGGCCGGCGAGAACGGCGGCGCGCAGGGCCGCGACGACGCCATCGAGCTGGCGAAGTCGAACATCCTGTTGCTGGGCCCGACGGGCTCCGGCAAGACGCTGCTCGCCCAGACCCTGGCCCGCATGCTGAACGTGCCGTTCGCCATCGCCGACGCGACGGCGCTGACGGAGGCCGGCTATGTGGGCGAGGACGTCGAGAACATCCTGCTGAAGCTGATCCAGGCGGCGGACTACGACGTCAAGAAGGCCGAGACCGGCATCATTTACATCGACGAGATCGACAAGGTCGCCCGCAAGAGCGAGAACCCGTCGATCACGCGCGACGTCTCGGGCGAGGGCGTGCAGCAGGCCCTGCTGAAGATCCTGGAGGGCACCACCGCCTCGGTCCCGCCGCAGGGCGGCCGCAAGCACCCGCACCAGGAGTTCATCCAGATCGACACGACGAACGTGCTCTTCATCGTGGGCGGCGCCTTCGCCGGCCTGGAGAAGATCATCGAGTCGCGTGCGGGCGCCAAGGGCATCGGCTTCGGCGCGACGATCCGCTCGAAGCGGGAGATCGAGGCGAGCGACCAGTTCCAGGAGGTCATGCCGGAGGACCTGGTGAAGTTCGGGATGATCCCGGAGTTCATCGGCCGTCTGCCCGTCATCACCTCGGTCCACAACCTGGACCGTGAGGCCCTCCTCCAGATCCTGGTGGAGCCGCGCAACGCCCTGGTGAAGCAGTACCAGCGCCTCTTCGAACTGGATGGCGTGGAGCTGGACTTCGAGCGGGAGGCCCTCGAGGCCATCGCCGACCAGGCGATCCTCCGCCAGACGGGCGCGCGCGGTCTGCGCGCCATCATGGAGGAGGTGCTGATGTCGGTGATGTACGAGGTCCCGTCCCGCAAGGACGTGGCCCGCGTGGTCATCACGGCCGACGTGGTCCGCTCGAACGTGAACCCGACCCTGGTCCCCCGCATCGTCCCGAAGGACCAGGGCCCGCAGGAGAAGTCGGCGTAACGGCTGCCGCCGCCGCACCGCAGCGAACGAGGAGGGGCGCCCCGGATGTCCGGGGCGCCCCTCCTCGTGCGTGATCAGCCATAGACAAACATAAATCGGTCGGATGATCGATATGCACTGGATTGCCTGCCTCATTCCTGATCATCTTGGTCTGGCAGCGAAGTGTCGAAGCGAGGGAGTGTGCGGTGTCCAAGGTCAAGCGTGCGATGGGGATCGTTGCAGCAACGGCGTTGGCGGGTGCCCTCCCGGTCCTTGCGGCATCGCCCGCGCAGGCCTCGTATACGGACTGCACCAGCTACATGGAAAACCTGGGCTACGTCGTGGGCCCGCGAGTGCAGGAGGCATGCAGCACCGGCGAAAACGGGTTCGCTGGCGAGATCATTTGCCAGAACATCCTGTATTCGCTGTCAGTGCAGATAGATGACGCCAATGAGGCTTGCTCCCAGGCCGCGCGTGACTGAGGCCAACAGACCAGGGACCCAGTGCCATACTGGGCCCCTGCCGGTGGATCAGACCTTGGTCCGCGAGGTGTTGTAGAGCTTTGCAGCGAGCTTGGCGACGTCCTCCTGCGTGCCGTGGGTGCCGCCGGTCAGGATCGCCGCCTGGTCCAGTTGGTTGACGACCCCCAGAGTCGAGTGGTCGGCCCAGGCGCAGAAGGGGACCACCACGGAAGTCGGCTCTCCGGGCTTGACGGACTTCATCGCGGTCATCTTGACGTCGACGCACTTCATGAGCGCGCCCTTGAATCCCTCCGGCGTGAAGTCCTTGGGGGAGCCGGCCTTCTCGTACTTCAGGCCGAGCTTGTCGAGCTCAGGGTTGGGTGCGCCGATCTGGGCGAAGTAGGCGTCGAGGGTCTTCGCCGGATCGTCGAGCTGGCCCCAGTACCCGTTGGCGGTCAGCTGCTTGGCCTTGCCCTTCTCGCCGTTCAGGTACTGGGTGCTCCCCGCCGAGCGCGCTTCCTTGATGCCCATGGCCTCGACCTTGGTCTTGTGCTCGCCCACGAGCGGGGCGTCGCTGCCGGGGACGCCCGCCTTCTCGTTCTTGGCGAAGCTGTCGACCGATGCCGGGAACGCCAGCTTGTAGCCCTTGGTGGCCGAGTCGACCGAGCCCGACGAGCCGCCGCCCACCAGGTACCAGCCGCCGCCCGCGATGACGGCCACGGCGACGATCACGCCGATGACGACGCCGGCCTTGGACTTCTTCGGCGGCTGCCCGCCGTACGGCGGCTGCGGCGGCATCCCCGGCTGCTGGTAGCCGTACGCCGGCGGCGTCGGCTGCTGCGGGTAGCCCATCGGGGCCGTCGGCGGCTGCTGCGGGTATCCCGGAGGCGGCGGCGGAGCCTGCTGCGGGTAGCCGTAGCCGGGCTGGGGGGCGGGCTGCCCGTACGGGGCGGGCTGCTGCGGCGGCGGGCCTCCGTAGGGCCCCGGCTGCTGCGGCGGCCCTCCGTAAGGTCCCGGCTGGTTGTAGCTCATGCCCGCGTCCCCCTTCAGGATGTTTATGCGTCACACACATCCTGGCCCAAGGTCAGCCCGCGCAAGGCGCCGGGCCCCCTCATGACCGGTTTCAGTACCGGACCGTTACGCCACTAAACTGTGCCCGTGACCGAGAACACGCAGACACCCAGCAGCCCCAACTCCGAACTGCCGACCGCCTACGCGCCGGCCGAGGTAGAGGGGGAGCTCTACGAGCGCTGGGTAGAGCGTGGGTACTTCACCGCCGACGCGGCGTCCGAGAAGCCCGCGTACACCATCGTCATCCCGCCGCCGAACGTCACCGGCTCCCTCCACCTGGGCCACGCCTTCCAGCACACGCTGATGGACGCCCTGACCCGCCGCAAGCGCATGCAGGGCTTCGAGTCCCTGTGGCTGCCCGGCATGGACCACGCCGGCATCGCCACCCAGAACAAGGTCGAGCAGCAGCTCGCCGAGGAGGGCAAGTCCCGCCACGACCTGGGCCGCGAGGAGTTCGTCGAGCGCGTCTGGCAGTGGAAGGAGGAGTACGGCGGCAAGATCCTCGGGCAGATGCGCCGCCTCGGCGACGGCGTCGACTGGTCGCGCGAGCGCTTCACCATGGACGAGGGCCTGTCCCGGGCCGTCCAGACGATCTTCAAGAAGCTCTACGACGACGAGCTGATCTACCGCGCCGAGCGCATCATCAACTGGTGTCCGCGCTGCCTGACCGCCATCTCCGACATCGAGGTGGAGTACCAGGAGGACGCCGGCGAGCTCGTCTCCATCAAGTACGGGGAGGGCGAGGACAGCCTCGTCGTCGCCACGACCCGCGCCGAGACGATGCTCGGTGACACCGCCGTCGCCGTCCACCCCGACGACGAGCGCTACAAGCACCTCGTCGGCAAGCGGATCAAGCTGCCGCTGACCGACCGGACCATCCCGGTCGTCGCCGACACGCACGTCGACCCCGAGTTCGGCACGGGTGCCGTCAAGGTCACCCCGGCCCACGACCCGAACGACTTCGCGATCGGCCAGCGCCACGACCTGCCCTCCATGACGATCATGGACGAGCACGGCGTGATCACCGTCCACGGCCCCTTCCTCGGCCTGGACCGCTTCGAGGCCCGCTCGGCGGTCGTCGGCGCCCTGCGCGCGCAGGGCCGCATCGTCGCCGAGAAGCGCCCGTACATGCACTCCGTCGGCCACTGCTCGCGCTGCAAGACCACCGTCGAGCCGCGCCTGTCGATGCAGTGGTGGGTCAACGTCAAGCCGCTGGCCCAGGCCGCCGGCGACGCCGTCCGCGACGGCCGCGTCGCGATCCACCCCGCCGACATGTCGAAGCGCTACTTCGACTGGGTCGACAACATGAACGACTGGTGCATCTCGCGCCAGCTGTGGTGGGGCCACCGGATCCCGATCTGGTACGGCCCGGAGGGCGAGATCGTCTGCGTCGGCCCCGACGAGCAGCCGCCGACCGGCGAGGGCTGGCACCAGGACACCGACGTCCTCGACACCTGGTTCTCCTCCGGCCTGTGGCCGTTCTCCACCCTGGGCTGGCCGGAGAAGACCCCGGACCTGGCGAAGTTCTACTCCACCGACGTCCTGCTGACCGGCCACGACATCATCTTCTTCTGGGTCGCCCGGATGATGATGTTCGGCCTGTACGCGATGGACGGCGAGGTCCCGTTCAAGACCATCGCGCTGACCGGCCTGGTCCGCGACGAGCGCGGCAAGAAGATGTCGAAGTCCTTCGGCAACGTCGTCGACCCGCTGGACTGGATGGACAAGTACGGCTCCGACGCCGTCCGCTTCACCCTGGCCAAGGGCGCCAACCCCGGCACCGACGTCCCGATCGGCGAGGACTGGGTCCAGGCCTCCCGCAACTTCGCCAACAAGATCTGGAACGCCACGCGCTTCGCGCTGATGAACGGCGCCACGATCGAGGGCGAGCTGCCGCCGGCCGAGCAGCTGTCGGCCACCGACCGCTGGATCCTGTCCCGCCTGAACAAGACGGTTGCGCAGGTCGACGCGTACTACGAGGACTTCCAGTTCGCGAAGCTCAGCGAGGCGCTGTACCACTTCGCGTGGGACGAGGTCTTCGACTGGTACGTCGAGCTGTCGAAGACGACGTTCTTCGCGGGCGGCGAGGGCGCCAAGGCCTCCGGTCGGGTCCTCGGCGAGGTCCTCGACGTCCTGATGCGCCTGCTGCACCCGGTCGTCCCGTTCGTCACCGAGACCCTGTGGACCACCCTGACCGGCCGCGAGTCCATCGTGGTCGCCGAGTGGCCGAAGGACTCCGGCTTCCGCGACGAGGCCGCCGAGGCCGAGATCGAGAACCTCCAGGCCGTGGTCACCGAGGTCCGCCGGTTCCGCGCCGAGCAGGGCCTGCAGCCGGGCCAGAAGGTCCCGGCCCGCCTCGACCTGTCCGGCACGCCGCTGGCGGCGCACGAGGCGGCCATCCGCCAGCTGCTGCGCCTCCAGCCGGAAGGCGAGGGCTTCAGCGCCACCGCCACCCTGCCGGTCGCCGGGGCCACCGTCGCGCTCGACCTGTCGGGCACCATCGACGTGGCCGCCGAGCGCAAGCGCCTGACGAAGGACCTGGGCGCCGCGGAGAAGGAGAAGGCCCAGGCCGAGGCGAAGCTGGGGAACGAGGCCTTCCTCGCCAAGGCCCCCGACAACGTCGTGGACAAGATCAAGGGGCGGCTGGCCAAGGCCGAGGCCGACATCGCCCGGATCCAGGCCCAGCTGGACGCGCTGCCCGCCGCCTAGCAGCGCCGCCCGGCCCACCGCAGGCCCCCACACCGACCGACGGTGCGGGGGCCTGCGCCGTCCTGCGCCCGGTGTCCGCACGCCGCCGCGGAGTGCCGATCGTCGCGTTGTCCGACGGGATGGCTGATCGGATCACCGGTGCGGACCCCCGATGATGGAGGGCATGCACGTCAAGCGCGTCCTCCCGGCGTTCCACCGGGCCGTGGCCGCAGGCCGCCGCCTCTCCGCGCGCTGGGCCGGCTCGCAGCGCGCGCTGGACGTGCTCACCGCCCTGGGCTGCCTCGCCCTGATGGCGCTGGACCTGCCCGGCCTGGCCGCCGCGGACAACTCCCTGAACGGCCCCCTGGCCGGCGCCGTCCTCGCCGCCGGGGCGTCGTCCCTCGTGGTGCGCCGCCGGGCGCCGTGGGTCGCGTACGCCACCGCACTGCTCTTCATCGGCTGGCTGCACGAGCTGACGCTGATCCAGTTCGCCCTGTACTCGGTCGGCCGCTACCGGGGCCGCCGCGCCGGCGTCCTCGCCACCGCCGGGTACGTGGCCTTCGCGCTGGCCGTCTTCTGCCTGCCGGGCTGGCCGGAGCCGCAGGCCGCCACGCTCAGCGCCTTCCTCGGGCTGATCGTGCCCATCGGCGTCCTCGCCTCGGCCGTCGGCATCGCCGCCTACCGCCACGACCTGGTGGCCGAACTCGCCGCCGGGCGGGCCGAGGCGGCCGTGCTCCAAGCCGTGCAGCAGGAGCGCACCTCGGTCGCCCGCGACGTCCACGACTTCGTCGGCCGGGAGCTGACGCTGCTGACCGTCCGCTCCGAGGTGCTGTCGGTACGGGCGCGGGCGACCCCGTACGCCAAGGAGTTCGAGGAGCTCGCCGACACCGCGCGCCGCGCCCACCTCGTCCTCAACGAGATCATCGTCCAGCGCGGCGGCCCCGACGCGACGCCGGGCGTCGACGGCCTGCCGGCGCTCGCGCAGGAGAGCGGGCGCGCCGACACCCCCGTACGGCTGGCGCTGGACCCGCAGGTGCACGGGCTGTCGCCGCTGAGGCAGGCCGCGGTCTACCGGGTGGTGCAGGAGTGCCTGACGAACGCGGCCAAGCACGCGGGCGGCGAGACCGTCGACGTCCGGATCGAGGCGGACGGCGCGCAGCTGCGGATCTCGGTCAGCAACGGCCTGCCCGCCCGCGGGCCGGCCCGCGCGCCGGTGTCGGCGGGATCGGGCACCGCGAGCATGGCCGAGCGCGTCTCCAGTCTCGGCGGGACCCTGACCGCCACCCGCACGGAGGATGCGTACGAGGTCCTCGCCACCCTCCCGCGCGGCTGAGACCGCTCGCAGGCCCGGCAGCAGGGCCCCGCCGCCGGTCAGCACGATGCCGTGCTCCATCACGTCGCCCGACAGTTCCGGCGGGCAGTCCTCCAGCGCGGTGCGCACCGCGGCGATGATCGCCTCGATCGGCGCCGCCAGCGCGGCCCGCACGTCCGCCGCGCCCAGTTCGAGCGTCTTCGGCATGCCGCCCACCCGCTCGCGGCCGCGCACGGTGTACGTGCGCGCCTCCAGCTCCGGCCGGTCCGGTACGGGCCAGGCCGACCCGATGGCGATCTTGGCGTCCTCGGCGGTGCGCTCGCCGATGAGCAGCCCGTGCTCCCTGCGGTCCCAGTCCGTGACCGCGGCGTCCATCCGGTCCCCGCCGACGCGCAGCGACCGGGAGGTGCCGATCCCGCCGAGCGAGATCACGGCGACCTCGCAGGTGCCGCCGCCGATGTCGACGGCCATCGAGCCGCGCGGTTCGGCGAAGGGCAGGCCGGCGTGCCGCGCGGTTCGGCGAAGGTCAGGCCGGCGCCGATCGCCGCCGCCATCGGCTCCTCGATCAGGTGCACCGTGCGCGCGCCGGCCCGGGTCGAGGCGTGGACGATGGCCCGCCGCTCGACGCGGTGACGCCGGACGGCACGCAGACCACCATGCGGGGGCGTGCGCGCCGCCCGGGGACGGCCTTGCGCACGAAGTGCGGATCACCTCCTCGGCGGCCTCGTCGTCGCAGATCACTCCGTCCTTCAGGGGGCGGATCGCGGTGATGGAGCCGGGGGTGCGGGCCGATGGTCTCCTTGGCCTCGGTCCCGACGGCGAGGGCCGTGGTGGTGCCCGCCCTGACCGCGACCACGGACGGCTCATTGAGGACGATCCCCTGACCCCGCGCATGGACGAGGGTGTTGGCGGTCCGCAGATCCATGCCCAGGTCCCCGCTCGTGGCTGTCCTGCTGGTGCTGGCCTGCGGCATTTGTTCCCCCATCTCCCGTCCGCAAGGCTTGCATAACGATCCGGTCGCCCTGCGCGCCGAAGGCCCCGAACCGGCCGGGTCGAAAGTCCCCCCGGCCCCCGTCCGTAGACTGGCCCTGTGAGTGAGCAGCAGCCCGAGAGCCACGGCCCCGAGGACCACGACGACACCCTCGACATGTTCGACCGGATCGTGGCGGAAGAGTCCGACCGCGACCCGGATCTGGCGGTGATCGAGGCCGGCAGCCGCACCCTGCGCGCCCAGGCCGGACCGCCCCAGGGCGAACCGGCCCCCGCGCCCCTGGACCCGGAGACGGCCGCGGCGCTGCGGGAGGTGGAGCAGGAGCTCTCCACCCGCTGGGGCGAGACCAAGCTGGAGCCGTCCGTCTCGCGGATCGCCGCGCTGATGGACGTCCTGGGCGAGCCGCAGCGCGCGTACCCCTCCATCCACGTCACCGGCACGAACGGCAAGACCAGCACCTCCCGCATGATCGAGGCCCTGCTGAACGCCTTCGAGCTGCGCACCGGCCGGTACACCAGCCCGCACGTGCAGTCGATCACCGAGCGCATCAGCCTGGACGGGGCGCCGATCTCCGCCGAGCGCTTCGTGGAGACGTACTACGACATCAAGCCGTACGTGGAGATGGTCGACGCCTCCGAGGAGTACCGGCTGTCCTTCTTCGAGGTCCTCACCGGCATGGCGTACGCCGCGTTCGCGGACGCCCCGGTCGACGTGGCGGTCGTCGAGGTCGGCATGGGCGGCAGCTGGGACGCGACGAACGTGATCGACGCGGCGGTCGCGGTCATCACCCCGATCAGCCTGGACCACACCGACCGGCTCGGCTCCACGCCGGGCGAGATCGCGCAGGAGAAGGGCGGCATCATCAAGCAGGACGCCACCGTGATCCTGGCGCAGCAGCCGGTGGACGCGGCGCAGGTGCTTCTGAAGAAGGCCGTCGAGGTCGATGCGACCGTGGCCCGCGAGGGCATGGAGTTCGGCGTCGTCTCGCGCGAGGTGGCGGTCGGCGGGCAGATGCTGACGCTGCGGGGCGTGGGCGGCGAGTACGAGGGGATCTTCCTGCCGCTGTACGGCGCCCACATGGCGCACAACGCGGCGGTGGCGCTGGCCGCGGTGGAGGCCTTCTTCGGGGTCGGCGCGCAGCAGTCGCGGGAGCTGGACCTGGAGACGGTGCGCCGGGCCTTCGCCTCGGTGACCTCGCCGGGCCGGATGGAGGTGGTCCGCCGCAGCCCCACGGTGATCCTGGACGCGGCGCACAACCCGGCGGGCGCGCAGGTCACGGCGGAGGCGGTGACGGAGGCGTTCGGCTTCAGCCGGCTCATCGGCGTCGTCGGCGCGAGCGAGGGCAAGGACGTGCGGGGGGTCTTCGAGGCCTTCGAGCCGATCTTCGCGGAGGTCGTGGTCACCGAGAACTCCAGCCACCGGGCGATGTCCGCGGACGAGCTGGCGGCCATCGCGGTCGAGGTCTTCGGGTCGGAGCGGGTGCAGGTGGAACCGCGCCTGGACGACGCCCTGGAGGCGGCGATCACCCTGGCGGAGGAAGAGGCCGAGTACGGAGGGGCCGGGGTCCTGGTGACCGGCTCCGTGATCACGGTGGGCGAGGCCCGCCTGCTGCTGAAGAGGGGCTGACGGATGCGCACGCTGTGTGCCTCGACCTTGATCGGCGAGTTCTTCGTGATCGGCTTCGCGGGGCTGGTCGCCATGAAGAACCCGGACCTGACCCAGGCGCAGGTGTGGACGGTCTGCGGGATCACCATGCTGCTGTCGGTGCTGCTGTGCGGGATGCTGTCGCGTCGCGGGGCGGTGCAGATCGGCTGGGCGCTGCAGATCGGCCTGATCGCGAGCGGGTTCATCGTCCCGATGATGTTCTTCCTCGGTGCGGTCTTCGCGGGCCTGTGGTGGTGCTCGGTGCACTACGGCCGCAAGATCGACTCGATCAAGGCCCGCTGGGCGGCGGCCCCCGAGAGCGAAGCCAAGGCCTGAGGCTGCCCTGGTGCAGGGGCCGGGTGCGCTGCCGGTTTGCGGTCGGCGCCGGCTCTCCGCCGTTGCGTGCTCCCCGCTGTCTGCGGGGGGCGGGCGGGATCCGGCCGCCGGGCGGCCCGGGTGCGGCCTGTAGCCTCTTCAGACCGCACCCGTATGCCGCAAGGAGTTAGACCATGACCCAGCGCACTCTCGTCATCCTGAAGCCCGACGCGGTCCGTCGCGGCCTGGTGGGCGAGATCATCGGCCGCATCGAGCGGAAGGCCGGCTGGACCATCCCCGCCATGGAACTGCGCACGCTGGACCAGGAGACCCTGGAGACGCACTACGGGGAGCACAAGGGCAAGCCCTTCTACGAGCCCCTCATGGGCTTCATGGCGAGCGGCCCGGTCGTCGTCCTCGTCGTCGAAGGCGAACGCGCGATCGAGGGCGTGCGCCAGCTGGCCGGCCCCACCGACCCGATCGCCGCGGCGCCCGGATCCATCCGCGGAGACTTCGGCACCATCACCCGCGAGAACCTCATCCACGCCTCGGACTCGCAGGAGTCCGCCGAGCGCGAGCTGAAGCTGTTCTTCCCCTCCCTCTGACGGGCTAACGCGCGCATTCCTGACGTAACATCAGCCGAATAGCGCTCATGACCTGGGGCGACCGAAGTAATTTCGGTCGCCCTTCGGTATAGAGGGACCCGCGCGGGAACGCATGGGAAGGACACGACGTCACCACTAAGGGGACGGGTTTCCGTTCCGGCGGGATTGCCGCCAGTCCCGTCGCGCGATGCCCGACCTGCGGCACTACGATGGGGCCTCCACCCACACACCCACCTCGCCGACCTGACAGCAGCAGCTATCAACTGGAAGGCCAGACGCTCCTCATGGGGAACAAGGGGAACAACATGTCGTTCATCGGCCGTGACATGGCGATCGACCTCGGGACCGCCAACACGCTGGTGTACGTGAGGGGCCGGGGGATCGTCCTGAACGAGCCGTCCGTGGTCGCCATCAACACGAACACCGGTGGCATTCTGGCGGTCGGCTCCGAGGCGAAGAAGATGATCGGGCGCACGCCCGGCAACATCGTCGCCGTCAGGCCCCTCAAGGACGGCGTCATCGCCGACTTCGAGATCACCGAGCGCATGCTCCGGTACTTCATCCTCAAGATCCACAAGCGCCGCTACCTGGCCCGCCCGCGCGTCGTGGTCTGCGTCCCCTCCGGTATCACCGGGGTGGAGCGCCGCGCCGTCATCGAGGCGTCCACCCAGGCCGGCGCCCGTCAGGTGCACATCATCGAGGAGCCCATGGCCGCGGCCATCGGCTCGGGCCTGCCCGTGCACGAGGCCACCGGCAACATGGTCGTGGACATCGGCGGCGGCACCACCGAGGTCGCGGTCATCTCCCTCGGAGGAATCGTCACGGCACAGTCCATCCGGGTCGCCGGCGACGAGCTCGACAACGCGATCATCCAGCACATCAAGAAGGAGTACAGCCTCCTCCTCGGTGAGCGGACCGCCGAGCAGATCAAGATCACCATCGGCTCGGCGTACGACCTCGACAAGGACGAGCACACCGAGATCCGCGGCCGCGACCTCGTCTCGGGCCTGCCCAAGACCGTGGTCATCTCGGCCGCGGAGGTCCGCAAGGCCATCGAGGAACCGGTCAACGCCATCGTCGACGCCGTCAAGACCACCCTCGACAAGTGCCCGCCGGAGCTCTCCGGCGACATCATGGACCGCGGCATCGTCCTGACCGGCGGCGGCGCCCTGCTGCGCGGCCTGGACGAACGGCTGCGCCGCGAGACGGGCATGCCGATCCACATCGCCGAGGACCCGCTCGACTCCGTCGCGCTCGGATCCGGCAAGTGCGTCGAGGAGTTCGAAGCGCTCCAGCAGGTCCTGGACGCCCAGCCCCGGCGCTGACACGAACCCCGCAAAAGGGGCCGTGCGGAACACAAGGATCCGCCGTACGGGTGCTGCCGCGCCCGTGCGGCGGATCGTTGATATACAGGCAACAACCGGTGCTGCGCCCCCAGCTTGGCGTTCCACCGGAGCGGCTCCGCCGCACGGATATCTACGAGGAAGGCACGGCCGCCGCACGTGAGGGACACACGAGAAAGCCGGCTGCTCCTGGTGCTCCTGATCGCCATCGCGTTCGCGTTGATCACGGTGGACATCAGGGCAGGCGAGGAGTCTCCGGTCGACGGCGCCAGGCGGGCCGCCGCTGCCGTCTTCGGCCCCGTCGAAAAGGGCGTCGCGACTGCCGTCGACCCGGTCGCCCACGCCATAGGGGCCGTACGGGACTCCGGTGAGCGGCACAGCCGCATCGCCGTCCTGGAGCGCGAGAACGCCGCCCTGAAGGCCAGGCTCGGCAGCGACGACCAGACCCGCAGCCGCATCCGCGAGCTCGACGAGATGCTCAAGCGGGCCGGCGCCGGGCAGTACGGCATCAAGGGCGCCGAGGTCATCGCCATAGGAGCGGCCCAGGGCTTCTCCTGGACCGTCACCATCGACGCCGGCAGCAAGGACGGCATCGAGCGCGACATGACCGTCCTCAACGGCGACGGCCTCGTCGGCCGCGTCGCCACCGTCGGCCCCGACACCGCCACGGTCGTCCTCGCCAACGACCCCGACTTCACCGTCGGCACCCGGCTGGAGAAGACCGGCGAACTCGGCTTCGCCACCGGCCAGGGCGACCGCGCCCTGTCCGTCCAGATGCTCAACGGCAAGGCCAAGGTCGGCCCCGGCGACCGGCTCGTCACCTTCGGCTCCCGCGGCAACAAGCCCTTCGTGCCCGGCGTCCCGATCGGAGAGGTGGTCAAGGTCGACCCCTCCCGCGGCGACCTGACCCGCACCGTGTGGGTCCGCCCGTTCGTCGGCTTCTCCCGCCTGGACATCGTCGGCGTCGTGGTCGTGCCCCCGCGCGAGGACCCCCGCGACACCGTCCTGCCGCCCAAGCCCGAGGCCCCCAAGCCCGCACCGACGGTCACGGTCACGGTCACCCCGTCCCCCGCCGGCAGTGCATCCGCCAAGCCGGCCGACGAGTAGGAGCAGACCGCCATGCGCTTCAACCGGATCCTGCTCGCCTCCACGCTCGTCGTGGTCGCCCTCGTCGTCCAGGTCGGCATCCTCGGCCGCCTGCAACTGCCCGGCGCCGTACCCGACCTGCTCCTGCTGACCGTCGTCGCCCTCGCCCTGGTCTACGGCCACGTCAGCGGGGCGCTCGTCGGCTTCGCCGCCGGCCTCCTCGCCGACCTGGCCCCGCCCGCCGACCACGCCGCCGGGCGGTACGCGCTCGTCCTGTGCGTCATCGGGTACGCCGCCGGACTGGTCCGCCCCGACTCCGGGCGCTTCCGCTCCGCCTGGGGCCCGCTGCTCACCGTCGTCGCCGCCGCGATCGGCTCCACCCTGCTGTACGCGGGCGTCGGCGCCCTCGTCGGCGACACCGCCGCCCGCCACGTCGGGCTCACGGGCCTGCTGTTCACCGCCACCGTCTACGACCTGCTGCTCGCACCGTTCACCGTCCCGTTCGTCATGGCCCTCGCCCGGCGCGCCGAGAACGACCCGATGGCCGTCGAGGCCAACGGCGGCGCCGCCAAGGCCGCCGACGCGTCCTCCGGCTGGCTCGCCGGCGGCACCGGCCTGCGCATCGGCAGCCAGCGCGGCGGCCTGCGGCTGATCACCGCACGCAACCGGGCGAACCGGGCCGGGCGGATAAAGGGCGTCAAGGGTGTCAAGGCCGTCAAGGGCATGAAGAGCGTGAAGAGTGTGAAGAGCGTCAAGAAGCTGTGAAGGGGCGGTGCCCGTGACCAAGTCTCCCGAGACCGGCCGCATTCCCCGGGTCCAGATCCGGCTCGTCATCATGCAGGTCCTCGTCTTCTCCATGCTCTGCACGCTCGGCGGGCGACTGTGGTACCTCCAGATCCGCAACGGCGGCGAGTACTACGACGAGGCGAAGAGCAACCACGTCCAGCGGGTGGTCCAGCCCGCCGTGCGCGGCTCCATCCTCGACGCCCGCGGCGTCGCCCTCGCCGACAACGAGACCCGGCTCGTGGTCTCCGCCAGCCGCACGGCGCTGATGAAGATGAAGGACAAGGGCAAGGGCGTCCTGACCCGGCTCGCCGGAGTCCTGGACATGACCCCCCAGGAGGTCATGTCCAAGGTCCGCGTCTGCGACTCCAAGACCCCTCCGCCCTGCTGGAACGGCTCGCCCTACCAGCCCATCCCGGTCACGGCCGAAGCAACCACCCAGCAGGCCCTCCAGATCCGCGAGCGCCCCGAGGAGTACCCCGGGATCACCGCCGAACCCACCGCCGTGCGCCGCTACCCGGCGCCCGGCGGCGCCCGCACCGCACAGGCCCTCGGCTACCTCTCGCCCGTCACCGACGAGGAGATCCAGAAGGCGAAGGACACCGACTCGCCGCACCTGCGCTCCGACCAGGTCGGCCGCTCCGGGATCGAGCGCACGTACGACAAGTACCTGCGCGGCAAGGCGGAAGTCACCTCCTACGAGGTCGACAACCTCGGCCGGGTCATGGGCCAGACCAAGTCCGACCGGGGCGTGCCCGGCTCCACCCTCGTCACCAGCATCGACGCCCGGGTCCAGGCCGTCGCCGAGTACGAGCTCCAGCAGGCGATGAAGACCGTCCGCCACGAGACCGACAACATCACCGGCCGCAAGTACGAGGCCGACTCGGGCGCCGTCGTCGTCATGGAGGCCAAGACCGGCCGCGTCGTCGCGATGGCCTCCCAGCCCGACTACGACCCCAACGCGTGGGTCGGCGGCATCTCCGGCAAGGACTACGCCAAGCTCACCAGCAAGAACTCCAACTACCCCCTGCTGAACCGGGCCATCCAGGGCCAGGCCCCCGCGGGCTCCATCTTCAAGGTGGTCTCGGCGAGCGCCGCCGTCCGCGCCGGCTACCCCTTCGACAACAAGTACGAGTGCAGCAGCTCCTACAACATGGGCGGCCGCAGCTTCGCGAACTTCGAGTCCAAGGGGCACGGGCCCATCACCCTCGGCGAGGCCCTGAAGTTCTCCTGCAACACCGTCTTCTACGCCCTCGGCCACAAGGAATGGCAGCGCGACGGCGGCCTCAAGCCAAAGAAGGACGCCCACGACTGGTTCTACCGGACCGCCCGCGAGTTCGGACTCGGCGCGGTGACCGGCATCGACCTGCCCAACGAGGTCACCGGCCGCATCCCCGACCGCCAGTGGAAGAAGAACTTCTGGAAGGCCAACAAGGACGCCTGGTGCAAGCAGGGCAAGAAGGGCGGCACCTACGTCGAGCAGATCGCCTACGAGAACTGCCTCGAAGGCAACCAGCTGAAGGCCTTCGACAGCATCAACTTCGCCATCGGCCAGGGCGACGTCCTCGTCACCCCCATCCAGATGGCCACCGCCTACGCCGCCATCAGCAACGGCGGCACCCTCTTCGACCCCACCATCGGCAAGGCCGTCATCAGCCCCGACGGCAAGCGGGTCGACATGATCAGGCCCACCGCGCACGGCAGGCTCCCCGTCGACGCCAAGACCCTCGCCGACCTCGACAAGGGCCTGCGCATGGTCGTCGAACCCGGCGGCACCGCCGCCTGGCGCTTCGTCGGCTGGCCGCTGGACAAGGTCCCCCTGCGGGCCAAGACCGGCACCGCCCAGGTCTACGGCAAGCAGACCACCTCCTGGCTGGCGACGTACACCGACGACTTCGTCATCGTCATGACGATTTCCCAGGGAGGCACCGGATCCGGTGCCTCAGGACCCGCCGTGCGCAACATCTACAACGCCATGTACGGCTTCGACATGGAGGGCAACTACGACGCCGACCGGGCCCTGCTGCCCGCGCCCGAGGCGAAGCTGCCCACCGTCCAGCCCGACGGCACCATCGTGGCCCCCGAGATCAAGCCGTACGTCCCCCCGTCCCCGGAGGAGTCCGAGCCGCCCGCACTGGCCGGTCCTCCCGCCACGCGCCCCGCCGGGCACGACTGAGCCGAAGAGACCGAGCCGAAGAGCGACCATGCAGACCGCCAACAAGTTCTCCGTATCCCGGTACGCACCCCGGCCGACCGCGATGGCCAAACTGACCTCGCGCGACTCGGTGCTGCGCCGGCTCGACTGGCCGATACTCCTCTCGGCACTCGCCCTGTCCCTCCTGGGCACCCTGCTGGTGTGGTCCGCGACCCGCAACCGCACCCAGCTCAACCAGGGCGACCCCTACTACTTCCTCGTCCGGCACGCCATGAACACCGGCATCGGCCTCGTGCTGATGATCGGCACCGTCTGGCTCGGCCACCGCACCCTGCGCGGCGCCGTGCCGATCCTGTACGGGCTCTCGCTGCTGCTGATCATCGCCGTGCTCACCCCGCTCGGCGCCACCATCAACGGCGCCCACGCATGGATCGTGATCGGCGGCGGCTTCTCCCTCCAGCCCTCCGAGTTCGTGAAGATCACGATCATCCTGGGCATGGCGATGCTGCTGGCCGCCCGGGTCGACGCGGGCGACCTCGTCCACCCCGACCACCGCACCGTCGTCAAGGCCCTGTGCCTGGCCGCCGTGCCGATGGGCATCGTCATGCTGATGCCCGACCTCGGCTCCGTCATGGTCATGGTCGTCATCGTGCTCGGCGTCCTGCTCGCCTCCGGCGCCTCCAACCGCTGGGTGCTCGGCCTCCTCGGCTCCGGCGCGGCCGGCGCCGTCCTGGTCTGGCAGCTCGGCGTCCTCGACGAGTACCAGATCAACCGCTTCGCGGCCTTCGCCAACCCCGAGCTCGACCCCGCCGGCGTCGGCTACAACACCAACCAGGCGCGCATCGCGATCGGCTCCGGGGGGTTGACCGGCTCCGGGCTCTTCAAGGGCTCGCAGACCACCGGCCAGTTCGTGCCCGAGCAGCAGACCGACTTCGTCTTCACCGTCGCCGGCGAGGAGCTCGGCTTCATCGGCGCCGGCCTGATCCTCGTCCTGCTCGGCATCGTGCTGTGGCGGGCCTGCATGATCGCCCGCGAGACCACCGAGCTCTACGGGACCATCGTCTGCGCCGGGATCATCGCCTGGTTCGCCTTCCAGGCCTTCGAGAACATCGGGATGACGCTCGGGATCATGCCGGTGGCCGGCCTGCCCCTGCCCTTCGTCTCCTACGGAGGATCGTCGATGTTCGCCGTGTGGGTGGCCGTCGGGCTGCTGCAGTCGATCAAGGTGCAGCGGCCGATGTCCGCCTAGTGCCCCGCGACGGCGCACGGCGCTCTTCGGCCGGTTCCCGACCGGGAGCCGGCCGATCCCGGGGTTCACCCTGTCGTTGTGATCCTTTCAGGACTAGGTTCGATCCATGGCGGACACCAAGCGCGAGATCGAGCGGAAATTCGAGTTCGGTTCGGAGAAGGCGGCCCGGCGCGGCCTCCCCGACCTCGCCGGCACGGCAGGCATCGCCGCCGTCGCCGACCGGGGCACCGTCGAACTCGACGCCGTCTACTACGACACCCCCGACCAACGGCTCGCCGCCGACGGCCTCACCCTGCGCCGCCGCACCGGCGGCGCCGACGCCGGCTGGCACCTCAAACTCCCCGTCTCCCCGGGCGTCCGCGACGAGATCGCCGCCCCCCTCAGCGACACCGTCCCCCGCCCCCTCGCCGCCCTGCTCCGCTCGCGCGTCCGCGACGGCGGCCTCGAACCCCGGGTCCGGCTGCTCTCCTCCCGTACGATCAGCCACCTCCTCGACGCCGAGGGCACCGTCCTCGCCGAGCTCTCCACCGACCGCGTCCGCGCCGAGGCAGGGCAGACCGGCGCCGGGCCGGCGGGGGCCGCAGCCGGGCAGACCGCAGCCGGGCCCGCCGCCTCCTGGACCGAGATCGAGGTGGAACTCGCCGAGGGCACCGACCCCGCCCTCCTCGACGCCGTGGAGAAAGCCTTCCGCGCAGCGGGCATCCGCGTCTCCGACGCCCCCTCCAAACTCGCCCGCGCCCTCGCCGAGACCGGCACCGCCCCGGCCCCCCGCCCCGCCCCCGGCCCCGCCGAGGACACCGCCGGCGCGCACGTCCTCGCGTACCTGCGCCTCCAGCGCGACGCCCTGATCGCCCAGGACCCCGCCGTACGCCGCGGCCTGCCGGACTCCGTCCACCAGATGCGCGTCGCCTGCCGCCGCACCCGCAGCGCCCTCAAGACCTTCCGCAAGGTCCTCGACCGCACCGCCACCGACCCCCTCGGCGACGAACTGCGCTGGCTCGCCGCCGAGCTCGGCGCCGACCGCGACCAGGAAGTCCTCCACGCCCGCATCCTGGACCGCATCGCAGAACTCCCGCGCACCCTGCTGCAGGGCCCCGTCCGCAGCCGGCTGCGCACCTGGCACGCCGCCCGCCGCGCCGGAACCCGCCGCCGGGCCCTCGCCGCCCTCGACAGCAAGCGCTACCTGGCCCTCCTCGACGCCCTCGACGCCCTCCTCGACGACCCCCCACTGCGCGCCGCCGCGGACAAGCCCGCCGCAAAGGTCCTGGCCAAGGCCATCCTGCGCGACCACGACCGCCTCGCCACCCGCATCGCCGCCGCCCGGGCCCTGGAGCCCGGCACCGACCGCGACCTCGCCCTCCACGAGGCCCGCAAGGCCGCCAAGCGCGCCCGTTACGCCGCGGAGGCCGCCGCCGAGGCCCTCGGCAAGCCGGCCACACGGCAGGCCAAGGCCGTGAAGGCGGTGCAGACCCTGCTCGGCGACCACCAGGACAGCGTCGTCGCCCGCGAGGCCCTGCGCGACATCGGCCTCCAGGCCACCGCCGCGGGGGACTCCGCCTTCACCTGGGGCGTGCTCTACGCCCGCGAGGAAGCCCTGGCCGCCGCCGGCGAACGGGAGCTCGCGGACGTATGGGCCAACGCCTCCGACCCCGCGCTGCGGGCGGACCTGACCCCGTAGCCGGTGATCACGGCGGTGGGGGCGGGGGGCTGTCCGGGTTACGCTTGAGAGTCGCCCCCTGCCCGCTTCACGAAAGTCGCGTGATGTCCGAGTCGGTCTTCCCACAGCTCGAAGCTCTGCTCCCGCATGTGCAGAAGCCCATCCAGTACGTGGGCGGTGAACTGAACTCCACCGTCAAGCCGTGGGATTCGTGTGACGTCCGCTGGGCGCTCATGTACCCGGACGCGTACGAGGTCGGGCTGCCCAACCAGGGCGTCATGATCCTGTACGAGGTGCTCAACGAGCGCGAGGGCGTCCTCGCCGAGCGCACGTACAGCGTGTGGCCGGACCTGGAAGCGCTCATGCGCGAGCACAAGGTGCCGCAGTTCACCGTCGACAGCCACCGCCCCGTCGGTGCCTTCGACGTGTTCGGCCTGTCCTTCTCCACGGAGCTGGGCTACACCAACATGCTCACGGCCCTCGACCTGGCCGGGATCCCCCTGGAGGCCCGCGACCGCACCGAGGACCACCCGATCGTCCTCGCCGGCGGCCACGCCGCCTTCAACCCCGAGCCGATCGCGGACTTCATCGACTGCGCGGTCATCGGCGACGGCGAGCAGGCCGTCCTCGACATCACCGACATCATCCGCGCCTGGAAGGCCGAGGGCCGCCCGGGCGGGCGCGAGGAGCTGCTGCTGCGCCTCGCCAAGACCGGCAACGTCTACGTGCCGGGCTTCTACGACGTGGAGTACCTGCCCGACGGCCGCATCGGCCGGGTCGTGCCCAACCGCTCCGGCGTGCCGTGGCGCGTCTCGAAGCACACGGTCATGGACCTCGACGAGTGGCCGTACCCCAAGCAGCCGCTGGTCCCGCTCGCCGAGACCGTCCACGAGCGGATGTCCGTCGAGATCTTCCGCGGGTGCACCCGCGGCTGCCGCTTCTGCCAGGCCGGCATGATCACGCGCCCCGTGCGGGAGCGAAGCATCACCGGCATCGGCGAGATGGTGGAGAAGGGCCTGAAGGCCACGGGCTTCGAGGAGGTGGGCCTGCTGTCCCTCTCCTCGGCCGACCACACCGAGATCGCGGACATCGCCAAGGGCCTCGCGGACCGGTACGCGGACGACAAGGTGGGCCTCTCGCTGCCCTCCACCCGCGTGGACGCGTTCAACGTGGACCTGGCCAACGAGCTGACGCGCAACGGCCGTCGCTCCGGTCTGACCTTCGCCCCCGAGGGCGGCTCCGAGCGCATGCGCAAGGTCATCAACAAGATGGTCTCGGAAGAGGACCTGATCCGCACCGTCGCCACCGCCTACGGCAACGGCTGGCGCCAGGTGAAGCTGTACTTCATGTGCGGCCTGCCGACCGAGACCGACGAGGACGTCCTGCAGATCGGCGACATGGCGGTCAACGTCATCGCCAAGGGCCGCGAGGTCTCCGGGCAGAACGACATCCGCTGCACGGTGTCGATCGGCGGCTTCGTCCCCAAGCCGCACACCCCGTTCCAGTGGGCCCCGCAGCTGTCGGCGGAGGAGACGGACGCCCGCCTGGCGAAGCTGCGCGACAAGATCCGCGGCGACAAGAAGTACGGCCGCTCCATCGGCTTCCGGTACCACGACGGCAAGCCGGGCATCGTCGAGGGCCTCCTCTCCCGCGGCGACCGCCGCGTCGGCGACGTGATCCGGGCGGTGTACGAGGACGGCGGCCGCTTCGACGGCTGGCGCGAGCACTTCAGCTACGACCGCTGGATGGAGTGCGCCGAGAAGACCCTGCCCGCGTACGGCGTGGACGTGGCCTGGTACACGACCCGCGAGCGCACGTACGAGGAGGTCCTCCCCTGGGACCACCTGGACTCCGGCCTGGACAAGGACTGGCTCTGGGAGGACTGGCAGGACGCCCTCGACGAAACCGAGGTCGAGGACTGCCGCTGGACCCCGTGCTTCGACTGCGGCGTCTGTCCTCAGATGCAGACCAGTATTCAAATCGGACCGACCGGCAAGAAGCTTCTCCCGCTGTCGGTGGTCAACAAGTAGCGCTGCGGTGGTGTCGGCTCCGTCCCGTCCACGGGACGGAGCCGACACCACCCCTATCGGAACACAGCGGGAAAGGCGTCCCGTTTGATGACCAACCCCTCCACGACGTCGGGCGGAACCGTCAGGGCAAGCTCCACTTCCGGGGCTCTGGTCTTGGGGATCTTCGTACGGCTGACGTGGCAGACGACCTTTGCCCGCCGCAGATCGTCGGCCATCACCTCGCGGCCGTTGCGGTCCCAGCGGTCCCGAAAGGTCTCGCCGTCGGCGGCCAGGTTCCAGCGGGGCGACTGCTCTGCGCCGTTCCGGCCGGAGGGGACGTACTCCCGCACCCGCACCGGATGCGAGCCCAGTACCTCGACGACTTCGGCGGCGAGCCGGCGGTACAAAGCTTCGGGGTCAGGCGCCCCCAGGCCGCCGCTTGGACAGTTCCTGCACCGGAGATAGGCGTACGTACGGTCTTGCGCAGTGGTCTTGTGGACCGTCATGTGCGTTCCGCAATCGGAGCAGAGCAGGACGCCCAGGAACTCGGTCGCTCCTGCGCCCCGATGCGGCTGCGACCTCCTCCGTTTGTCCAGGGCGATCTGAAGTTCCTGCCACTCCGCCTCGGTGAAGATCGGGTCGGCCACGGGGACGGGCAGGCCGCTCGGGTCACGGACGATCCGGGAACGGCGGACGCCGCCGTTCCCGTCCTGTGCGACGCGCAGGCCCATCAGTGCCGGGTTCCGCAGCCTCCGCAGCAGCGTACTCGCGGTCCACTGGCCGCCGCCCCCGGTGGGGATCCGGGCGCGGATGAGGACCGCGGTCATGCGGCGCGCCGAAATTCCCCGCAGCGCGGCGCCGTGGCACCAGCGCAGTACGCGGCGTGCTCGCGGGTCGATCACCAGCTTCCCGGTCCCGTCGGTCGAATAGCCGTAAGCCGGCTTCCCTACGAGCCAGTCAGGTTGCGATCGGGCGTATTCCCAGAGGCTCGCCACCCTGGTGCTGGTACCACCCGTTTCGAGCTCTGCCAGAGCGCCGATCATCTCCGCCATGGCCCGTCCGACCGGGGTCGCCAGGTCGATGACGTCGTGCTTCGAGACGAGGTTCTTCCGGTGCACCGAGCACCACTCGATCATCACGCCGAGGTCGGACACGCGGCGCACGAAGCGATCCATTTTCCAGAAGAGCAGTACGTCGAACTCCGGCACCCGTTCGTTGAGCCACCGGCCCAGCTCCTTGCGCTTCCACGGGGGAATGCGGGTGGCAGAGACATTCAGGTCCCTGGCCACGCCGACCACGCGGAAGCCCCTCTCCCTGGCCAGGATCCGCAGGTCGAGCTCCTGGCGTACGGGCGACGTGGTCTCGGCGGTGACAGCGGAGAGCCGCACCGATATCAGGGCGCGCGGGGCGTCGGCGGGAAGCGTGCTCTCGGCATGGCGGAGTTCATCGAGCAGAGCCAGGTCTGCCTTCCTCCACGTGACGTCGGGTATCTGCCTTTTTGACGCGGTGTCCTTCACCCCCCGGCAACGAGCGAGGGGGCGTTTCGGATGTGGACGCGTGGACTGTGTTTCCTCATATCGACACGCGTCCATGTCCGGCCGGGCGGCTGAGCCCGCTGCGGGGCGTCTCCGCCCGAGCCCCGCGGTGCAACGGACTGGGGCTTTCCTGTGTCCTTCTCTGCATGGAATTCGACAAGCGGCGCACCGCCGACCCGGCCGACGGCTGCCTCGTGGGGGTGCTGCGGATCCCCGTGAAGATCGTGGCGGTGCTCGTCGTACTGCCCGTACGGGTGGTCTGGGAGCTGATCACCGCCGCCGCGCGGGCCGTGCAGCGGCATGTGCTCGGGCCGCTCTGGGTGCGCGTGCTCGCCCCCGTGCTGCGCGGGATCGGGTGGGTGCTCGGGGTGCTGCTCAAGCTGGTGTTCGTCTGGCCCTGGGTCGGGTTGTGGCGGTACGTGCTCGCGCCCGTCGGGCGTGCTCTTCATGCGTACCTGCTCTCCCCGCTCGGGCGGGCGGTGTACGCGTACGTGCTCCGGCCCCTTGGGGTGGCCGTGGCCTGGGTGGTCTCCGCAGCCTGGCGGTATGTGATCGCGCCGGTGGGGCAAGCGGTGTGGCGGTGGGTGCTGGTTCCCGTGGGGACCGCCGTCGGGTGGGTTCTGCGGGGGGTGTACCGGTATGGGCTGGCGCCGCTCGGGGCGGTGCTCGTCTGGGCCTGGCACGTCGCCGGGCGCATCGTGAAGTGGGTGTGGCGAGGGGTTTCGCTGGTGGCCTGGGCGCTGGTGGGGTGGCCGTGCTCGCGGGTCTACCGGTATGTGCTGACCCCCGTCGGGCACGCCCTGCGCGAGGTCTGGCGCTCGGTGCGGACCGCAGCCCGCGAGATCCGCGCCGAGGTGCGGCGGGTCCTCTTCGGGTGACCGCCCCGGGAACCGGCGAGGTCAGGGGCGCGTAGTCTGGGTAGTACGACAGCCGTGGGCCGTCCGCCCGCCCCCGAGAGCCCCCTGCGCCGGACGCAGGGGTGAGCCGGAGGGCGCGGCGCGGCCCGCAGGCCCACCAGACCTCAGGGCGACGCGCGAGCCGCGGAGCCCCGCACAAGGAGAAGAACCACTGGGCAAGCGACAGCCCGAAGGCCCGCCCCCCGCACCGGTGGCACAGCGCATCCGACTGCGCTACACCAAGCGCGGCCGCCTCCGGTTCACCAGCCACCGGGACTTCCAGCGCGCGTTCGAGCGCGCCCTGCGCCGCGCCGAGGTGCCGATGGCGTACTCGGCCGGCTTCACCCCGCACCCGCGCGTGTCGTACGCGAACGCGGCGCCCACCGGCACCGGAAGCGAGGCCGAGTACCTGGAGATCGCGCTCACCGCGCCCCGCGACCCCGAGAAGCTCCGCGAGCTGCTCGACGAGTCCATGCCCATCGGCCTCGACATCGTCGACGCCGTCGAGGCCCGCACCTCCGGCCTCGCCGACCGGCTCACCGCCTCCGTGTGGGAGCTGAAGCTCGACGGCGTGGAGGCGGCCGAGGCCGCCCGCGCGGTGGAGGCCTTCCTCGCGGCCGAGGCGGTCGAGGTGCAGCGCCGCACCAAGAACGGCATGCGCACCTTCGACACCCGGGGGGCCGTTGCGTCCCTCGAGGTGGTTCCCGCTCCGGCTGATAGGCCGCTGGACAATGCCTGTGCGATACTGCGGCTGGTTGTTCGGCATCTGACACCTGCCGTCCGACCCGACGACGTCCTGTCCGGTCTCCGAGCTGTGGCCGACCTGGCGCCGCCGGTCCCCGCAGCGGTGACCAGGCTGGCGCAGGGGCTCTTCGACGAGGAGTCCGGCACGGTGACCGACCCGCTCGCGCCCGACCGCGAGGCTGTCACGGCCGCCCCACCCACGGCCGCCGCGACCGCCGACGCGAAGGCGCCGGAAGGTCCCGCCGCGTAGGGATCGTCGCCGCCGCGCAGCCCTGGCACTCGGGAGCCACCTGGGTCGGGCCGCGCACTGACCTGAAGACTTCCGCCAGGCCGTACGGAAAAGACGTACGGAACCGGCGGCCACGGACTACAGCTCCCGAGTGGCGAACGCGCCCCGGAGGCCGGCACCGCGTGATCGCGCGGTGCCGCGCCGGACCGGACGTCAGCCGCGGCGCCCGGGAGCGTGACGGGAGAACCGCCCGCATGCTCAACAACAACGAGAACGACATCACCGCCGCCGGCAACGACAGCCCGAGCGACAACCTGCCGCCGCGCAGGCGCCGCCGTGCCGCGTCGCGGCCCGCGGGCCCGCCCGGCGCGCCCGTTGCCGCTCCGGCCGCCGAGGTGACCGAGGCCGCCCCGGCCGCCCCCGCCCAGGAAGCCGCGCCGAGCGCCGCCCCGGCCCGCCCGCGCCGCCGTGCCACCCGTGCCGTCGCCACGCCCACCGCTGCGGCCGCCGAGGCCGTCGTGGTCGAGGCCCCTGCTGCCGCCGAGGAGCCGGCCGAGGCCGCTGCTCCGGCGCCGCGCACCCGCCGTCGTGCGACCCGTGCCGCGGCCGCGCCGGTCGCCGAGACCGCTGCCGCCCCGGCCGCCGCCGAGGCCGTCACCGAGGCCCCGGCCCCCGCTGCCGCCGAGGAGCCGGCCGAGGCTGCTGCTCCGGCGCCGCGCACCCGCCGCCGTGCGACCCGTGCCGCGGCCGCGCCGGTCGCCGAGGCGGCTGCTGCTCCGGCTGCGGCCGAGGTCGTGGTCGAGGCTCCGGCTGCCGTGGAGGAGCCGGCCGAGGCCGCTGCTCCGGCGCCGCGTACCCGCCGCCGTGCGACCCGTGCCGCGGCCGCGCCGGTCGCCGAGACCGCTGCCGCCGAGCCCGCTGCCGCTGCCGCTGCCCCCGAGCCCGCGGCCGAGGAGGCCCCGAAGCCGGCCTTCACCGTCGCCGACGCCGTGGACGCGCCGAAGCGCGGCCGCCGCCGTGCCACCCGCTCCGCCGCCCCGGCTGCCCCGGCCGCCCCCGCGCAGCCCGAGGCCCCGGCCGAGGAGCCCGCCGCCCCGGCCCGCGCCCGCCGCGCCGCGCGTCCCGCCGTGCCCGTGTTCCAGGCGCCGGTGTTCGCCGAGCCGATGTTCCAGACCCCGGAGACCGCGGCCCTCGCCGCCGCGGCCGCCGCCGCCGAGGCCGAGGCCGAGGAAGCCGAGGAGGAGGCCGAGCTCGAGGCCGAGGCCGCCGAGGCCCCCGCCCCGCAGCCCGCCGGCCGCCGCCGTCGCCGCGGCCGCGGTGCGGTCGAGGCCGCCCCGGTCGCCGAGCCGGAGGAGGAGCTCGAGGCCGAGGCCGCCGAGCTGGAGGAGGAAGAGGCCGAAGAGGGCGACGAGTCGGGCGAGCGCCCCTCGCGCCGCCGCCGTCGCGGTGGCCGTCGCCGCCGCCGCGGTGAGGCCGCCGACCTGGACGAGGCCGCCGAGGAGGAGGCCGAGGCCGCCGCCGAGCACGAGGGCGCCGAGGCCGAGGAGGACGAGGAGGAGGGCGACGAGGCCGGTGAGGCCGGCGCCCTGGGCTCCGCCTCCAGCCGCCGTCGCCGTCGCCGCCGCCGCCGTAGCGGTGACGCCGCCGAGGCCGAGGCCGGCGAGGAGGACGGCGTCCGTACCGTCGTCAAGGTCCGCGAGCCGCGCCCGGCGCGCGAGAAGGCCGAATCGTCCGACGAGGTCCAGTCCATCAAGGGCTCGACGCGTCTGGAGGCGAAGAAGCAGCGCCGCCGCGAGGGCCGCGAGCAGGGCCGCCGCCGCGTGCCGATCATCACCGAGGCCGAGTTCCTGGCGCGCCGCGAGGCCGTCGAGCGCGTGATGGTCGTCCGCCAGAGCGGCGAGCGCACCCAGATCGGCGTCCTCGAGGACAACGTGCTCGTCGAGCACTACGTCAACAAGGAAGAGGCCACCTCGTACGTCGGCAACGTCTACCTGGGCAAGGTCCAGAACGTGCTGCCGTCGATGGAGGCCGCGTTCATCGACATCGGCAAGGGCCGCAACGCCGTCCTGTACGCCGGCGAGGTCAACTTCGAGGCGCTTGGCCTGGCCAACGGGCCGCGCCGCATCGAGTCCGCCCTGAAGTCCGGCCAGTCCGTGCTGGTCCAGGTCACCAAGGACCCGATCGGCCACAAGGGCGCCCGCCTGACCTCGCAGGTCTCGCTGCCCGGCCGCTACCTGGTCTACGTGCCCGAGGGCTCGATGACCGGCATCAGCCGCAAGCTGCCCGACACCGAGCGCGCGCGCCTGAAGACCATCCTCAAGAAGATCGTCCCCGAGGACGCGGGCGTCATCGTGCGCACCGCCGCCGAGGGCGCGAGCGAGGACGAGCTGCGCCGCGACGTCGAGCGCCTGCAGGCGCAGTGGGAGGACATCCAGAAGAAGTCGAAGCAGATCACGACCTCGTCGCCGAGCCTGCTGTACGGCGAGCCGGACATGACCGTCCGCGTCGTGCGCGACATCTTCAACGAGGACTTCTCGAAGGTCATCGTCAGCGGCGACAGCGCCTGGGAGACCATCCACGGGTACGTGTCGCACGTCGCCCCCGACCTGGCCGACCGGCTCTCGCGCTGGACCTCCGAGGTGGACGTCTTCGCGACGTACCGGATCGACGAGCAGCTCGCCAAGGCGCTCGACCGCAAGGTGTGGCTGCCCTCCGGCGGCTCCCTCGTGATCGACAAGACCGAGGCGATGGTCGTCATCGACGTCAACACCGGCAAGTTCACCGGTCAGGGCGGCAACCTCGAGGAGACCGTCACCCGGAACAACCTGGAGGCGGCCGAGGAGATCGTGCGCCAGCTGCGGCTGCGCGACCTGGGCGGCATCGTCGTCATCGACTTCATCGACATGGTCCTGGAGTCCAATCGCGACCTGGTCCTGCGGCGGATGCTGGAGTGCCTGGGCCGTGACCGTACGAAGCACCAGGTCGCCGAGGTGACCTCGCTGGGCCTGGTCCAGATGACCCGCAAGCGGGTGGGCCAGGGCCTGCTGGAGTCCTTCTCGGAGACCTGCGTCCACTGCAACGGGCGCGGTGTGATCGTCCACATGGACACGGCCACGGCGGCCGGCAACGGCGGCAAGCGGGCCAAGCGCCGCGGCGGCCGGGGCCACGAGCACGAGCACGAGGTGGAGGCAGCCGAGGCCGTCGAGGCCGTGGAGAGCGCCGAGGCCGTCGCCGAGACCGAGGTGGAGACCGAGGCCGAGGTGGCCGCCGAGCTCGCCGCGCCGGTGGCGCTGCCCGAGCCGGCGTTCTCCCCGGACGAGGAGCTGTACGGCAGCATCGCCGAGGCGGAGGCCGCGGCGGGCATCAGCAGCCGCCGCAACCGCCGCCGCGCCACGCGCAAGGCGACCGCTGCGGCGGGCGCCCCGCGTGCTGCCGCTGCTCCCGCCCCGGTCGTGGAGGCCGTCCCGGTCGAGGTCGAGATCGCGGCCGAGCCGGTGACCGAGCCCGCCGACACGGTGCTGGAGCCGGCCGCGGAGGCCGTGGCCGAGGCCGTGGCCGCGGCGGAGACGGTCGAGGCCGCTCCCGCCCCGGCGGCGGAGGAGGCCGCGCCGAAGGCCCGTACGCGCCGCCGTGCCACGCGCAAGGCGACCGCGCCCGTCGTGGAGCCGGCGGCCGAGGCCGAGCCGGAGCCGCAGCCGGAGCCGGTCACGCCGGTCGCGGAGGCCCCTGAGGCCCCCGAGGCCGAGGCCCCGGCGGTGGAGGAGGTCGCGGCACCCGCCGAGGCCCCCGCCGCCGAGCCCGCCCCGGCCCGTCCGCGGCGCCGCGCCACCCGCAAGGCCACCGCGCCCGCCGGGTCCCCGGCCGGAGCGGAGGCGGCGGTGGTGGTCGTCGAGACGGCGCCGGAGCCCGCCCCGGCCGCGGAGGCCCCCGAGGCCGCCGAGGCCGAGGCCCCGGCGGCGGAGGAGGCGGCCCCGGCCAAGAAGACGGCCCGCAAGACGGCCGCCAAGAAGGCCCCGGCGAAGAAGGCCGCCGCGAAGAAGACGACGACGGCCAAGAAGACCGCCGCCAAGAAGACGACGGCGAAGAAGACGACGGCGAAGAAGGCGACCAAGAAGGCCGCCGCGGCGGAGCCCGCCGTGGACGCCGACGCCTGATCCGCGTCACCACCGGGACTGCCCCGGCCCCGCTCCGGGGCCGGGGCAGTCCCGTACCCGCACCCACCCCGCGCATGGGGAGGCACACCCGGCATGGGCCGCTACCCGGTCGAGGGCTTCGACAGCGGGAGCCGGAGTGCGGGCCGGCCGGGCGGGCGGACCGCGCCGTTCGACCTCGGCCGGCCGGTGGCGCCGTGGGTGGTGTTCGGGCCGCGCGACGCCGCCGCGTTCGCCGAGCAGAGCGAGGCGTTCCGGGCCCGCGGGGGCCGGGTGCACCACCTGCGGGCCGAGGACCTGCGCGAGATGGGGTCCCCGCTGGTCGAGGAGCCGTACGACGTCGTCGCGGCCGTGGACGGGGCGTTCGCCACCGCGGCGCTGGACCTGGCTGCCTGGCGGCCCGTGACGTGGGCGCGCGGCCTGGACGGGCCCGGTTTGACCTCTTAAACCTCCGCCGCGTAACCTTGCACGTCGGCGTGTCTACGTGCACGCCAGCCACTGAGCACCTCACCTCCCGAGCCGCTGCGCGGCGCGGGGGAGGCCGCCTCGCGTTCGGCGGGGGACGGCTGGCTTCAGGGGTTCCCATCGAGCGAGAGAGAGATCCGCGTGTACGCCATCGTGCGCAGCGGTGGTCGCCAGCACAAGGTTGCTGTCGGCGACATCGTTGAGGTTGACAAGATTTCCACTGCCAAGGTTGGCGACACGGTCGAGCTCTCGACCCTGCTCGTTGTCGACGGCGACGCCGTGACCTCCGACCCGTGGGTCCTGGCCGGCATCAAGGTCCAGGCCGAGGTCGTGGACCACCACAAGGGCGCCAAGATCGACATCCTGCGCTACAAGAACAAGACCGGCTACCGCCGTCGCCAGGGTCACCGTCAGCAGTACACGGCGATCAAGGTCACCGCTATCCCGACGGCCGCGAAGTAAAGAGGGACTGAGCAATGGCACACAAGAAGGGCGCATCGTCCACCCGGAACGGTCGCGATTCCAATGCCCAGCGGCTCGGCGTGAAGCGCTTCGGCGGTCAGGTCGTCAACGCTGGTGAGATCCTGGTCCGCCAGCGCGGCACCCACTTCCACCCCGGCGCCGGTGTCGGCCGTGGTGGCGACGACACGCTGTTCGCGCTGCAGGCCGGTGCCGTGCAGTTCGGCACGCACCGTGGCCGCAAGGTCGTGAACATCGTTCCGGCCGCCTGATCCAGCTTCCGCTGATCAAGCGTTCGTAACGTCCCGAGGGCGGATCTCAGCTCTTCCCGGCGCAGGCCGGGAAGAGAGGTCCGCCCTCGGCGCGTTTGCACGTACACACGTTTAATGGACAGCAAGGCCTGTCCGGGACATCCCGTCTGTATCTGGAGGAACACCCATGACCACCTTCGTGGACCGCGTCGAGCTGCACGTCGCCGCGGGTAACGGGGGCCACGGCTGCGCCTCCGTGCACCGGGAGAAGTTCAAGCCGCTCGGCGGCCCGGACGGCGGCAACGGCGGCCGCGGCGGCGATGTGATCCTGGTCGTCGACCAGTCGGTCACGACGCTGCTCGACTACCACCACAGCCCCCACCGCAAGGCCACCAACGGCAAGCCCGGCGAGGGCGGCAACCGCTCCGGCAAGGACGGCCAGGACCTGGTCCTGCCGGTCCCGGACGGCACCGTCGTCCTCGACAAGCAGGGCAACGTGCTCGCCGACCTCGTCGGCCAGGGCACCACCTACGTCGCCGCCGAGGGCGGCCGCGGCGGCCTCGGCAACGCGGCGCTCGCCTCGGCCCGCCGCAAGGCGCCCGGCTTCGCGCTCCTCGGCGTGCCCGGCGCCACCGGCGACATCGTCCTGGAGCTGAAGACCGTCGCGGACGTGGCGCTGGTCGGCTTCCCCAGCGCCGGCAAGTCCTCGCTGATCTCGGTGCTCTCCGCCGCCAAGCCGAAGATCGCGGACTACCCGTTCACCACCCTCGTGCCGAACCTGGGCGTGGTCACGGCCGGCTCGACCGTGTACACGATCGCCGACGTCCCCGGCCTGATCCCGGGCGCCAGCCAGGGCAAGGGCCTGGGCCTGGAGTTCCTGCGCCACGTCGAGCGCTGCTCGGTGCTGGTGCACGTCCTGGACACCGCCACCCTGGAGTCCGACCGCGACCCCGTCTCCGACCTCGACGTCATCGAGGAGGAGCTCAAGCAGTACGGCGGCGGCCTGGAGACCCGGCCGCGCCTGGTCGTGCTCAACAAGGTCGACATCCCCGACGGCCAGGAGCTCGCGGACATGATCCGCCCCGACCTGGAGGCGCGCGGCTACAAGGTCTTCGAGGTCTCCGCGGTCGCCCGCACCGGCCTGAAGGAGCTCTCCTACTTCCTCGCCGAGGTCGTCGCCAAGGCGCGCGCCCGCAAGCCGAAGCAGGAGGCGACCCGCATCGTCATCCGCCCGAAGGCGGTCGACGAGACCGGCTTCACCGTCACCTACGACGAGGCGGAGGACGTCTACCGCGTGCGCGGCGAGAAGCCGGAGCGCTGGGTGCGCCAGACCGACTTCAACAACGACGAGGCCGTCGGGTACCTGGCCGACCGCCTCAACCGCCTCGGCGTCGAGGACCAGCTGCTGAAGGTCGGCGCCCGCGCCGGCGACGGCGTGGCCATCGGCTCGGACGACAACGCGGTCGTCTTCGACTGGGAGCCCTCGATGATGGCCGGCGCCGAGATGCTGGGCCGCCGCGGCGAGGACCACCGCATGGAGGCCCCGCGCCCGGCCACCCAGCGCCGCAAGGAGAAGGAAGCGCGCCGCAAGGACTCGGCGCAGCAGGAGTACGACGAGTTCCGGCCGTTCTGACCGGTTTCCGGCCGCTTGCGGTCGGATTCGGCCTGCTCCTGACCGGCTTTTGTCCTGGTTCTGTACCGCTCCTTCACACGGACGGCGCAGTTGAGGTGATGTTCACCCGTGTCGCCTAGGATCCACGGGTGAGCAGCACCATTCCTCCCAGCGTCTCCGTCGTCGTGATCGCGTACAACGACGCCGCGCTCGTGGGCGAGGCCGTCACCTCGGCGCTCGCCCAGGGCCCGGTCGTGGCCGAGGTCATCGCCGTCAACGACGCCTCGTCCGACGGCACCGCACGGGTCCTGGACGAGCTGGCCGCCGTCCACCCCCGCCTCAAGGTCGTCCACCGCACGGAGAACAGCGGCGGATGCGGCACCCCGCGCAACGACGGGATCGCGGTCGCCACGGCCCCGTACGTCCTGTTCCTCGACAGCGACGACGTCCTGCCCCCGGGCGCGGCCGAGGCCCTGGTGCGCGCCGCCGAGGAGCACCGGGCACCGGTGACCGTCGGCGCCTGCGTACGCCGGGAGCTCCCGCAGTACCACGACGTGCCCTGGATGCCCGGCCTCTACACCCCGGGCGACGTCATCGACCGGCCGTCCGACCGGCCCGAGCTGGTCCGCGACACCCTCTGCGTCAACAAGCTGTACGAGCGGTCCTTCCTGGAGAAGCACGCGATCCGCTTCCCCGACGGCCGGTTCGTCTACGAGGACTTCGTCTTCACCGCCCGCGTTCTGGCCGCGGCCCCCCGCATCGCCGTCATCGGCGACCTCGTCTACGTGTGGCACGTGCGCCGCAGCGCCGCCCAGGTGTCGATCTCCCTGGACCGCAAGGACGTCTCGAACTGGCGCTCCCGCATCGAGGCCCACCGCGCCGCCGCCCGGATCATCGCGGAGTCCTCCGCCGAACTGGGCCGCGCCTGCCAGGTGAAGTTCCTCGAGTACGACCTGCGCATGTACCTGCGCGAGCTCGGCCGCGACCCCGAGTACCAGGCCGCCTGGTGGGCCCTGACCCGCGCCTACCTCGCCGGCTTCGACGACGCCGTCATCGAGGCCGCCGGGGCGCACGCCCGCTGGATCGTCCGCGTCCTGCAGGCGAGCCCGGTCCCGCCCGCCGACGTCGAGCGGCTCACCCGCTTCGCCGCCGAGCCGCCGCGCCTGCTGCCCCCGTACGCCACCGGCCCGGACGCCGTGCCCGTGTGGAGCGCGGAGCTCCCGGTCGCCCTCGACGGCCTGGCCGGGCTGCCGCTCGCCGAGCTGCCCGTCACCGTCGACGCCGGCCCCGCGGGCCCGGGCGGGCTCCGGCTGCGCCTGCACGACCTGTACGGGCGGCTCGCCGCGGCCGGACCGCGCACCGCCCGCCTCCGCTTCGAGCCGCGCTCGGGGGGCGAACCCGTCCTGGACCGGCCGGTGGAGCTGCGCCCCGCCCCGGAGGGCGACGCCTGGAGCTGCGACGTGCCGTTCCACCTCACCGCCGTGGCCGCCGCCGGGCGCCGCCAGGGCCGGCGCGGCATGCAGGCGTGGGGCGTGCAGGTGGAGGTGGAGTTCGCCGACGGCAGCTCCCTGGTCACCTCCCCGCGCCCCCTCGACGCGCTGCTGCACCGCAGGGCGCTGCCCAGCAGCAGGTACGGTGTGCTGCTGGCGCAGCCGTTCCGCACGGGCGGAGGGTCCCTGGCCCTGCGGCTCGCGCCGGGCGCTGCGGGCGCACTGAGCCTCGTACGCAACCGCCTCCACCGGGCCCGGGCAGGCCGAGGGGCGGGATGAAGTCGGTCCGGCGGCCCTCACGGGCCGTCGGAAAGGATCAACGGACAGCCCCTCGGACCGGGTCCGCGGGTGCTCCTCGGGAGAAACGCATGACATTTCTGATCACCGGTGGCGCCGGCTACATCGGCTCGCACGTCGTCCGCGCGATGCTGCTCGCGGGAGAGAAGGTCGTCGTGTTCGACGACCTCTCCACGGGCAACGAGGACCGGGTACCGGAGGGCGTCCCGCTGGTGATCGGCTCGGTCCTGGACCGGCTGGTCCTGGACGAGGCCATCCGGGAGCACAAGATCACCGGCGTGGTCCACCTGGCGGGCAAGAAGCAGGTCGGCGAGTCCGTCGAGAAGCCGCTGTACTACTACCACGAGAACGTGGAGGGCCTGCAGGTCCTGCTCGGGGCGGTGGCCGCGGCGGGCGTGCGCAACTTCCTCTTCTCCTCCTCCGCCTCGGTGTACGGCATGCCGGACGTGGAGCTGGTCACCGAGGACACCCCGTGCGCGCCGATGAGCCCGTACGGCGAGACCAAGCTCGCCGGCGAGTGGCTGGTCCGCGCAGCCGGCAAGGCGCACGGCATCTCCACGGCCTGCCTGCGGTACTTCAACGTGGCGGGCGCCGCCGCCCCCGAGCTCGCGGACACCGGGGTCTTCAACCTGGTCCCGATGGTCTTCGAGCGCTTCGACAAGGGCGAGGGCGCGCGCATCTTCGGCGACGACTACCCGACGCCGGACGGCACCTGCATCCGCGACTACATCCACGTCGAGGACCTGGCCGAGGCGCACGTCGCGGCGGCCCGCAAGCTCGCCGAGTGGGGCGCGGCCGGCGACTACAAGGACCTCACCGTCAACATCGGCCGCGGCGAGGGCGTCTCCGTGCGGGAGATGGCCGCGCTGCTGAACGAGGCCACCGGGCACGACCACGAGCCGGTCGTCGTGCCGCGCCGCCCGGGCGACCCGGCGAAGGTCGTCGCCTCGGCGGACCGGATCCACGCCGTGCTGGGCTGGAAGGCCCGGCACGACGTCCGCGAGATGATCACCTCCGCCTGGGCGGGCTGGGAGGCCAACCGCAAGGGCGCCGTGCACCACACCGAGCGCTGACGGCAGGCCGTTCGGCCGCCGACGGGCCCCGTACGCGAAGGAGCCGCCCGCCCCGGACAAGACCGGGCGGGCGGCTCCTTCACATGCGTCACACCGCGTCAGCGGCGGCGGTTCAGCGCTCGAGGAACGCGAACAGCTCCTCCCAGCGGGCGGTGATCTCGCTGCCGGAGTACCGCTGCACGGAGCGGAAGGCCCGCTCGCCGAGCCGGTCGCGCAGCTCCCGGTCCGACATCAGCGCGTCCAGGTGCCCGGCCAGCTCCATCGTGTTGCCCAGGCGGGCCAGCAGCCCGTCCTCGCCGTGCTCGACGATCTCCCGTACGCCCGGCGCGCAGTCGAACGCGGCGACGGGCACGCCCGCGGCCATCGCCTCCAGCAGCGTGATCGGGAAGCCCTCGGCCCGCGAGGCCTGGGCGAAGACCGAGGCCCCGCGCAGCGCCCCCAGCACGTCGTCGGTGCTGCCCATCCACTCCACCGAGTCGTCCAGGCCGAGCGAGGTGCAGTGGGCCCGCAGCGCCGGCTCCTCCACGCCCGCGCCGTAGATCCGCAGGACCCAGTCGGGGTGGGCCGGGGCCGCCTCCGACCACGCGTCGAGGAGCAGGTCCATGCCCTTCTCGAAGGCCAGGCGGCCGACGCTCGCCACGACCTTCTCCGTGCGGGGGGCGGGGGAGTCCGGCATGAACGGCAGCGGGTTCGGCATGCTGGAGACGTTCTCCATGCCGGCCCGGATCCACAGGTCCGCGTCCTCCGGGGTGAGCACCAGCAGCCGGTCCACGTGGGCGTAGTGGCGCCGGACGCGGTCGCCGCGGGTGGACTTGCGGCTGGCCTCGAAGGACTCGTGGCTCATGCCGATGACGGTGAGCCCCTTGGTGTCGGCGAGCGCCACCCACTCCATCGCCCACACCTGCGTGACGATCACGACGCCGCCGGGCCGGGCCGCGCGCAGCAGCTCGCTCAGCTTCTCCGCCTTCTCCCGCATCAGCGCCCGCCGGGCCGCCTGGCGGCGCCGCTCGGGGGCGTTGAGCCGGCCCTTGATTCCGCGCAGGCGGCGCGCCTTGGGCGGGTGGGTGTCGTACAGGGTGGTCATCGCGTACGGCAGGTCCTGCGGCAGCTTCTGCCGGATCTCCTCGGCGACCGGCGCGATGCCGACGAGGTGCACCGCGTGCCCGCGGTCGGTGAAGAGCCGGGCCATCTGGTGCGACCAGGTCGTCACGCCGCCGAGCTCGTCGACGCTGTTGGAGACGATGAAGATGTCGCGTCCGCGGTGCTGCTCCGCTCCGCGGGGCTGTTCGGTGTCCGCCGCTGCGTGGGACCCGGCGGTCTGCTGGCTCACTTGCCGCTCCTGGTGAAGAACTTCTCGACGATCTGGCGGGCGGCGTCCCCGCGGTCGTATTCGCCGAACTCGGCGAGGAAGCGCTGGCGCGCCTCCGCGTACTTCGCGTCCGCCTCGTCGAACGCCGCGACCGCCTGGAAGAGTTCGTCGGGCGTGGCGACGACGGGGCCGGGGGCCTTCTCCTTCAGGTCGAAGTACGTCCCGCGGATGTCGCCCGCGTACTTCTCGTAGTCGTACGCGAAGAACAGCATCGGCCGGTCCAGTACCGCGTAGTCGAACATCACGGACGAGTAGTCGGTGACCAGTCCGTCCGCCAGCGCGAGCAGCGGCGTGATGTCGTGGTGCCCGGACACGTCGATGACGCGGCCCTCGACCGACGGCGGCAGGGTGACGCTGTTGAGGTAGTGGGTGCGCACGAGCAGCGTGAAGCGGTCGCCGAGCCGGTCGGCGAACTCCTCCACGTCGAAGGGGAACTCGAAGCCCTCCACCGTGCCGTCCGCGCTCGCCCGGAACGTGGGCGCGTACAGCAGGACCCTCTTGTCCGGGTCGATGCCCAGCTCGGCGGCGAGCGGTCCGCGGACCCGTTCCCCGCTCTGCGCCTCGGCCCGGTGCGCCTCGACGAGGGCGTCGTTGCGCGGGTAGCCGGTGCGCAGCAGCACCTCGTCGCGCAGCCGGAAGCCCTTGGCGAGGGTGCGCACGTCGTGCTCGGAGCGGACCAGGAAGTGGTCGAAGCGGTTGACGGCCGCCTGGAAGCGGTCCTGGGCGGCGCGCCCCTGGGCCTTGGTGCGCGGCTCGTGGAAGCCCATCCGCTTGAGCGCGGAGCCGTGCCAGGTCTGGATGTAGGTGGTGCCGGGGCGCTTGGTCAGGGCCAGCGGGAAGCCCTGGTTGTCGACCCAGTACTCGGCCTGGGCGAGCGCGCGCAGGTACTGCCAGCTCCAGCGCTTGACCAGGGTGGCTTCCTTGGGGAAGCCGGTGGGCTTGGCGCCCGCGTAGGACCAGACCGCCTCGAAGGGGGCGCCCTGGCGGACCATCTCCTCGTAGATCGCCTTGGGGCTGTCGCTGTACTGCTTGCCCATGTGGCTCTCGAAGACGACCGTGCCCTTCTTGACCGGCAGCTTCGAGAAGACCTCGTGGTAGACCTTCACCTTCTGCTCGCCCGAGCCCAGGTTGCGGCGGGCGCGCAGGGCCCGGCGCAGGCTGCGCTTGACCACGCCGGCGGCCTTGCCGTGCATGGCGCCGCTGATCAGGGACTGGGTGCGGACGGCGGCGGCGCCCTCGGCGGTCAGGACGTAGGAGAGGTTGCCCTTCTTGGTCACCTCCGGCTCGAAGCGGTCGGAGACCAGCCGGGTCAGGCGCGGCCGCACGCGCAGCCGGGCCGCGGACTCCAGGTCGACGCCGCCGACCGAGACGCGGGTGGTGAGGCGGTCGCCGCCCGCGGTGAGCTTCAGGCGCACGTCCCAGACGGCGTCGATGATGCCGAGGGGGCGCACGGTGCTGCCGATGTCCGCCGTGGCGGTCCACTCGATCGTGTCGCCGGCGTGGCGCACCGTTGCCGCCGGGAAGCTGAAGGAGCGCACGCCGATCTGACGGCGGGCCCGGAACTCCAGGGTGGCCTTCAGCTCGGTGTCCGGCGTGATCCGGCCCAGCGGGTTCACGACCGCGCCCGAGAGGGTGACGGTGCCGCGGCCGTCGTCCTCGTAGGAGGTCAGGCGGTTGCCGAGGACGAGGGAGGTGAGCGGGGCGGTGTGGAAGCCCTGCTCGGTGACGTCCAGTATGCGGCGGGCCTCGGTGTCGGCCGGGTCGTCGACGTGGGCGGCGCACCAGTAGACGCGTCCGTCGCGCTCGGCGAGCGGCGAGGTCAGCCGGCCCTTGTTCGTCATCGCGTCGGCGGCCGGGAGCAGGTTGTCCCAGTCCTCCTTGCCGAGCAGGTAGGCGCAGATCGCCTGGAGGTGCGTGACGTTGTCGTACGCGGCCGGGTCGATGCCGGCCAGGTAGCCGTTGGCGAGGCGGGCGAACTCCTGGCGGTACGCGTCGCCGAGCAGGGGCAGGTCGCGCAGGTGCAGCACCAGGTCGTGCTTGAGGAACTTGGCGTCCTTGGCCGTCTTGATGTCGGTGTGGCCGTGGGCGGCGAGCAGCTCGTCCACCCGGCGGTGGATCTCCATCCGGTGGACGAAGTTCGCGATCTCGTGGCGCCGGTTGCTGATCGACTTCGCCGCGGCCTTCTCGACCACGTTCCAGTAGTAGACGTGGTTGGGGATCAGGGTGATGCGGCGGGCGGCGACGTAGGCCTGGGCGGAGAAGAGCAGGTCCTCGTAATGGATGCCGACCGGGAACTCCAGGCCCTGCTCCAGCAGGAAGGAGCGCCGGTAGCACTTGTTCGTGGAGAGCGTGTCGTAGACCAGCAGGTCGGGGTACTCGGTGATCGACTCCAGCGTGCGGGTGCGGGAGTAGATCCACGGGTACCACTCGGTGGTCTTGCCCCAGCGGTTGTCGAGGTGCACGCGCACGCACATGCCGGAGACCAGGTCGGAGCCGGTCCGCTCCGCGGCGTCGAGCATGTTCCGGCAGGCGTTGCGCTCGAGCACGTCGTCGCTGTCCAGGAACATCACGTAGGTGCCGGTCGCCTGCTGGATGCCGTGGTTGCGAGGGGCGCCGCAGCCGCCGCTGTTCTCGGGCAGGCGGAAGGCGCGCACCCGGCCCGGGTGCGCGGCTTCGAGCTCCTGGGCGACCTCGTACGACCGGTCCCTGCTGCAGTCGTCGACGATCACGACTTCGACCCCCTGCAGGGTCTGGTCCAAAACCGACCGGACGGCTGTCGGCAGACGCTCTGCGTCGTTGTAGACGATGACGACCACGGAGACGTCAGGCACGTGCACCTCGATCCCTTCGTTCCATTCCGCTTAACCCGTCAAAGCTACCGTGTGTCGCGCTCGGCTCCGGCAGTGCGACGCTCGGCGTGCATACTTCTAAGGAAGAGGTGTGTGGCGGGTCCGGTCGCCGACAATCACCCGTTCGGACCCAGCAGGAAGTGTTCATGACGAAGCTGTCCGTAGTAGTCCCCTGCTACAACGAAGAAGCCGTGATCGACAGCTTCGACGCCGAGATCCGCAGGGTCCTGGACTCCCTGCCCGTCGAGTACGAAGTCTGCTACGTCGACGACGGCAGCCGCGACGGCACCCTCGCCAAGCTCCGCACGATCGCCGCCGAGCACGGGGACCGCACCCGGTACGTCTCCTTCAGCCGCAACTTCGGCAAGGAGGCCGGCATGCTCGCCGGCCTGCGCGAGGCCACCGGCGACGCCGTGGTGATCATGGACGCCGACCTCCAGCACCCGCCGGAGCTCATCGCGACCATGCTGGACTACTACCGCCAGGGCCACGACCAGATCATCGCCCGCCGCACCCGCGAGGGCGACAAGAAGGTCCGCTCCGCCCTCAGCCGCCTCTACTACCGCGGCGTGAACCGGTGGGTCGACGTGGAGCTCACCGACGGCGTGGGCGACTTCCGCCTGCTGTCGCGGCCCGCGGTGGACGCGCTGCTGTCGCTGCCGGAGTACAACCGCTTCTCCAAGGGCCTCTTCTCCTGGATCGGCTTCGACACCGTCCACTTCGACTACCGCAACGCGCAGCGCGAGGCCGGCGAGACCAAGTGGAAGTTCGGCTCGCTGCTGAACTACGCCATGGACGGGCTCATCTCGTTCAACAACCGGCCCCTGCGGATCGGGATCTGGGCGGGCGTCTCGCTGGTGGCGCTTACCGCCCTGTACGCGGTGTGGATCGCCGTCGCGGCCATGACCAACGGGGTGGACGCACCCGGGTACGTCACCCTCGTGGCGATCATCGTCGGCATCGGCGGCTTCCAGATGATCATGCTGGGGCTGATCGGCGAGTACATCGGGCGCATCTACTACGAGACCAAGCGCCGGCCGCACTTCCTGGTCAAGGAGGCGCACGGCGCCGACGCCCAGGGCCGGCCGGGAGCGGGCGCGGTGGGCGGCGCGGCCGACGTGCGCGAGGAGCGCGAGGAGCGCGAGCGGGGCGGCCTGTCCAGGACCACCGTCTCGGCCGAGCGCGAGGCCCGCTGACCATGAGGGACCAGCTCGGGCAGATCATCCGCTTCGGCCTCGTCGGCGCCGTCAACACCGGCACCTTCTTCGGCATCTACCTGCTCCTGCACCCGTGGATGCCGTACTTCCTCGCCTACACCCTCGCCTTCCTGCTGGCGATGGTCGGCTCGTTCTTCATGAACACCTACTTCACCTACCGCACCCGGCCCACGTGGAAGAAGTTCCTGCTCTTCCCGCTGACCAACGTCACGAACTACGTGATCCAGTCGGCCGGGCTATACGCCCTGGTGACGTGGGCGGGCCTGGACACCCGCATCGCGCCGCTCGTCGCGGCGGTCGTCGCCATCCCCTTCACCTTCCTGCTCTCCCGCAGGATCCTCGTGCCGGGGCGCGGCGGCGCCGCGGCGGCCGAAGACCGGACGGAAGCGGCCGAGTCCAGGGTCTGAAACCCCCGCGCGGCCGTCTCGGCCCACCCCGTAGATTGAGACGGCACGCGCGCGCAGCGGCCCGCGCAGCAGGACATACCGGCAAGGGGCAAGGGGACAGACGTGTCAGCGGCTAGGCAAGGTGTCGTGGACGCCCGCAGGATCGTGGTCAAGGTCGGCTCCTCCTCCCTGACCACAGCGGCCGGCGGACTCGACGCCGACCGGGTGGACGCCCTGGTCGACGTCCTCGCCAAGGCCCGCAGCGGCGGCGAGAAGGAGATCGTCCTCGTCTCGTCCGGTGCCATCGCCGCCGGACTCTCCCCGCTGGGCCTGGCCCGCCGCCCCAAGGACCTGGCCCGCCAGCAGGCCGCCGCCAGCGTCGGACAGGGCCTGCTCGTCGCCCGGTACACCGCCTCCTTCGCCCGCTACGGCGTCCGCGTCGGCCAGGTGCTGCTCACCACCGACGACACCAGCCGGCGCGCCCACTACCGCAACGCGTACCGGACCCTGGACCAACTGCTGGCCATGGGCGCCCTGCCCGTCGTCAACGAGAACGACACCGTCGCCACGGACGAGATCCGCTTCGGCGACAACGACCGGCTCGCCGCCCTCGTCGCCCACCTCGTCCGCGCCGACCTCCTCGTCCTGCTCTCCGACGTGGACGGCCTCTACGACGGCGACCCCTCGCTGCCCGGCACCACCCGCATCGACGAGGTCCGCGGCCCCGAGGACATCGCCCACGTCTCGATCGGCAGCGCCGGCAAGGCGGGCGTCGGCACCGGCGGCATGGTCACCAAGGTCGAGGCGGCCCGGATCGCCGCGGCCGCCGGCATCCCCGTCGTCCTCACCTCCGCCAGCCAGGCGGCCGACGCCCTGGCCGGGCGGGGCACCGGCACCTTCTTCCACGCCACGGGCCGCCGCTCCGCGGACCGGCTGCTGTGGCTCCAGCACGCCTCGACCCCGCAGGGGCACCTGGTGCTGGACGACGGCGCCGTCGCGGCGGTCACCGAGCGCGGCAGCTCCCTGCTGCCCGCCGGCATCGCGGCCGTCGAGGGCGACTTCGTCGCCGGCGACCCGGTCGAGCTGCGGGCGGCCGACGGGCGCGCCGTGGCCCGGGGCCTGGTCAACTTCGACGCCAAGGAGCTCCCGCAGCTCCTCGGCCGCTCCACCCGCGAGCTGGCCCGGGAACTCGGCCCCGAGTATGAGCGCGAGGTCGTCCACAGGGACGATCTGGTCCTGCTCCAGGGCTGAGGTTCTGCAAAACCGCCGCGCGGCGGGCCCGGGACTGGTCAACTGTGAGGGGCGGACACGCCGGCGCAGGCAGTGGTGCAGACAGGAGGCGGCTGGTGAGACGAGCCCTGACCAGCATCAACGGCGGCGGGGACGAGCCGGACGAGGTCTCCCGCCTGTGGCACGTCACCCTGAGCGTCTCCGGCAAGCCGGCGCCGCTGAGCGAGGTGCGGCGCGGGCTGGAGCAGCTGGCCCACGACCACCCCTTCCTGCTGACCAGCAGGTACGCGGACGACCATGCGGAGATCCGGTACTGGGAGGAGGCCCGCGACCTCCACGACGCGGCGGCGGTCGCGCTGCGGCTGTGGGGTGAGCACCGCTCCTCGGCGCAGCTTCCGCCGTGGGAGATCGTCGGGCTGGAGGTCATCGACCGCGCGACGTACCACCTCCGCGTGGCCGAGGGCTACGGCCCACCCCCGGCCCACCCGGTGGGCGTCCACCCGTACTGACCCCTCCTCCATGCGGTGCTCGCACCGCGCGGCCGCGGGCGGCCTTGCGGGCTTCGCCCCCGCCCTGCTGCACCGGACTCCGTCCGGTGGAAGCCGGGCGGGGCCCGGGCCTTGGCCGTGCTCGGCCGTTCCCCCGCGGGTACGGGGCCGCTGCGCGGAGCAGCCCCCTCCCCGCCCCTTCCCGAAACCGGGCTCCCGCCCGGACCCGGTCCGCCTCAAACGCCGGCGGGGCTGGAGGGGCGGGGCTCCGCCCTGGGGCCGCCGCCTCAAGCGCCGGCGGACTGAAAGCCCGGGCGCTTCGCGCCCGGTGCGCTCAAACGCCGCCCGGGCTGGATTGTGCCGCTGCGCGGTAATTCCAGCCCCGCCCGGCGGGAAACCCAGCCCCGCCGGCGTTTGAGGCGCTGGGGGTACCCCCAGCGGTAGCTGGGGGAGGGTGCGGGGGCGGAGCCCCCGAAGGGGGTGCGGGGGCGCAGCCCCG